>JAISOR010000179.1 GCA_031275535.1 Treponema sp.
CCATCTGCATTTTTTAGGGAGGAGTCTGGCTATGTGAATGTAAGGCCGTTTCAGTATTTGTAATATCCGGGCGGTATGTATTCACTGGCGTTTTATGTTCTGTTCGCTAGCCGTTTCAGCTAGCAGGTATTATCGCTGCCGAAGATCCTAATCTTATTGACGGTCGCCTCGTACATCGCCGCCTCCGCCCTTTCATTGATATCGGTATAGGCCAGATCCCGCCCTTCCCGGACCGCGGCGGCCGCGGCGGCAATTACATCGGTATAAATATTTACCTTACAGATGCCGCCCTTGATGCAGTTTTTAAAATCATCGCCGGAAAGGCCGCTGCCGCCGTGAAGCACCAGGGGTTTATCCACCTTGGCCCGAATTTCGGCAAGCCGGTTCAGATCCAGTTTCGGCGTTTCCCGGTATACCCCGTGGACGGTGCCGATGGAAACGGCGAGGAAATCGGCGCCGGTTTTTTCCACAAAATCCAGGGCCTGGCCGGGATCGGTATAGACATTTTCCCCCTTGACCCCCTCCCCTTCGTCAAGGCCGCCGACCTTGCCAAGCTCACATTCCAGACCCGCCCCCATGGGATGGGCCGCTTTGGCAATTTCGGCGCTGTTCCTTACATTTTCTTCATAGCTTACCACCGAGCCGTCATACATCACCGAACCGAACCCGGCCCGGAGGGCCCGCATGATGTTGTCAAAAGTATAGGTATGATCCAGATGAACCGCCGCCGGAATTTTGGCCAGCCTTGCGGCCTGAAGCAGTACGGGCCCTATCCAGTCAAAATCGCCGTATCTCAGGAGCGCCTCCGCGGTGCCGATAATAATAGGCGACCGGCAGTCCTCCGCGGCCCTGATATAGGCCCGGATCATTTCGATATTGACGGCGTTAAAATAACCGACCCCGTAGCCGCGCTTTTGAGCGTCCGCCAAAATTTCCTTCATGGTGTACAGCGACATACAATGCTCCCGGTTTACAAAATCCGCGCTATGAACCTTCCGCCTGTTGTGAAGGTTCAGGATAATCCCTGCTATACCGGCCGCTGCCGGGGCAAAGTCCCGAATGCGGTACGCAGCAGTTCCCTGGTATAGTCCTCTTTCGGAGCGGCAAAGATCTCCGCCGCAGGGCCGGCTTCCACAACCTTCCCCGCCTTCATAATAAGAATATCGTGGCAGAGGCTCCGCACTATCCGCAGATCGTGGCTGATGAACAGGTAGGAGAGGCCCCGCCGCCGCTGCAATTCCCGGAGCAGGCTTACCACCTGAAACTGAATGGTCCGGTCCAGGCTTGAGGTAGGTTCGTCCAGCACCAGGATCTCGGGTTCCAGCACGAGGCTCCGGGCCAGGGCGATACGCTGGCGCTGACCCCCGGAAAATTCGTTGGGGTAGCGATCAAGGAAATCCTCGTCCCCCATCCCCACCTCCCGCAGCGCCTCCAGGACCCGATCCCTGCGGCCGGCTTTGGTTCCGATCCGGTGGATAAGAAGCCCCTCCCCCACGATATGCTCAATAGTCATCCGGGGGCTGAGAGACCCGTAGGGATCCTGAAAGATGATCTGCATCTTCCGCCGGAGGGGCCGCAGGGCCTTTTCGTTGAGGTCCTGAATTTCCCGATCCCCCAGAATGACGGTCCCGCTGCTTTTTTCCAGCCTGAGCAGGGCTTTGCCCAGGGTAGTCTTGCCGCTACCGCTCTCTCCCACCAGTCCCAAGGTCCGGCCCCGGCGGAGCGCAAAGTCAACCCCGTCCACCGCTTTAACATAACCCGTAACCCGCCGGAGAAAGCCCTTCTTAACCGGAAAGTAGACCCGCAGATTCCTGATTTCCGCCGCCGCCGGGGCCTCCGGGTCCGCCGCGGGCCCCTCCTCTCCCTCCCCGGATCCGATAAGCAGCCTGGTATACTCCTCCCTGGGATGGGCGAAGATCTCTTCGGTGGGACCCGTTTCCAGGATCAGGCCCTCCCGCATCACCGCCGTCCTGGCGGCCATACGGCGCACTATCCCCAGGTCGTGGGTAATAAAGAGCACCGCCATGCCCAGATCCTTCTGGAGTTCCCCGATGAGGGTGAGGATCTGATCCTGGATAGTTACGTCCAGGGCGGTGGTCGGCTCGTCGGCGATAAGAAGCCTGGGCTTGTTGAGGAGGGCCAGGGCTATCATTACCCGCTGACGCTCCCCGCCGGAAAGTTCGTGGGGATAGGCCGAAAGCCGCCGCTCCGCATCCCGGAGCCCGACCCGGTTAAGCCAGTCCAGAATGAGGGACCGGCTTTTTTGACGGGAGACGCCCTGGTGGAGAAAAAGGGACTCCGCAAGCTGCTTTTCTACGGTGTGGAGGGGGTTGAGGGAAGTCATGGGTTCCTGAAAGATCATCCCCACGTCCCGGCCCCGGAGGCGGAGCAGCTCCGGCTCTTTCATTTTAAGCACATCCCGGCCTTCAAAGAGGATCTCCCCGCCGGGATACCGTATCCAGTCTTCACTCAGCAGCCTGAGCAGGGCCTGGGCGCTGACGGTTTTGCCGCTGCCGCTCTCCCCCACCAGGGCGAAGGTTTCATGCTCGTCGATATAAAAGTCTATGCCGTGGACCACCTCCCGGCCCCGCTCTCCGGTTCCGAAGGCCGCCCTAAACCCCCGGTATTCGGCCAGATGCCCGCTCATCCCCTTCTCCTCGGATCAAAGGCGTCCCGTACTCCCTCGCCGATAAATACCAGCAGGGTAAGGGTAAGGGCCAGAACCACAAATGCGGAAATCCCCAGCCAGGGAGCCTGGAGATTCACCTTACCCTGGTTCAAAAGCTCCCCCAGGGAGGGAGAACCGATGGGCAGGCCGAAGCCAAGAAAGTCCAGGGACGTAAGGGTGGTAATCGAACCCCCCAAAATGAAAGGAAGATAGCTTAGGGCGCTGGTCATGGCGTTGGGAAGGATGTGGACAAACATGATCCTGCTGTGGCGCATCCCCATGGCCCGGGCGGCCAGGACATACTCGAAGTTCCTTGCCCGGAGAAATTCCGCCCGCACCACCCCTACCAGGCTCATCCAGCCAAAGAGCAGCGTGATCCCCAGAAGCCACCAGAAGTTCGGCTCCACCACCGACGAGAGGATGATCAAAATGAAGAGCGTGGGCATCCCCGACCACACCTCCATAAAACGCTGAAAGACAATGTCCAGAAGCCCCCCGTAGTAACCCTGGAGGGCCCCCAGGGTTATTCCTATCACCGAGGAGATCACCGTAAGGATAATGCCGAAAAGCACGGAGATTCTGAAACCGTAGATTACCCGGGCCGCCACATCCCTGCCCCGGTCGTCGGTGCCGAACCAATTTTCTCCGGTGGGCGGCGACGGCGCGGGCCGGGGCAGCCTATAGCTGATGGTATTGTAACTGAACCGTATGGGAGGCCGCAGCATCCAGCCGCCGGCTTCAATTTTTTCGATGATATAGGGGTCCTGGTAATCGGCGTTAATGTCGAACTCGCCCCCAAAGACCAGTTCCGAATAATCCGCCGCCACGGGAAAGTAAAGCCTGCCCTTGAACCACACCAGTATGGGCCTGTCGTTGGCTACGAATTCCGCAAAGAGGCTTACCGCAAAAATAACCGCAAAGATCCAGAGGGATACCAGGGCCCGCTTATTTTTGGCAAAGCGTTCCCAGCGGTTAAAGCGGCGGGGTTTCTCCGTTTTCATTGCCGCGCCTCAAAGTCGATCCGGGGATCGATGATGGTATACATGATGTCGCTCAACAGGGAGAGGAGCAGCCCCAAAAGGGTAAATATATAGAGGGTGGAAAAAATAACCGGATAATCCCGCTGCATAATCGACTCAAAACCCAAAAGCCCCAGCCCCTCCAGGGAAAAGATCACCTCTATCATCAGGGAACCGGTAAAAAACATGGAGATAAAGGCCGCGGGAAAACCGGCGATGACGATGAGCATGGCGTTCCTGAAAACATGCTTCATAAGGATCTTCTTTTCCGTGAGCCCCTTGGACCGGGCGGTAATAACGTACTGTTTATGAATCTCCTCAAGGAAAGAGTTTTTTGTCAGCATCGTCAGGGTGGCGAAACCCCCTATCACGATACAGAGTACGGGAAGAGCCACATGCCGGAAATAATCGAAAAGTTTGGCGGGAAGGCTGAGTTCGGAAAAATTGACCGACACGATCCCCCGGAGGGGGAAGATCTTGAGGTAGCTGCCCCCGGCAAAGAAAACCACCAGCAGCACCGCAAAGAGGAAGGAGGGGATGGCGTTGCCCAGGATCACCGCGGTACTGGTCCAAAGGTCAAAGCGGGAGCCGTTTTTTACCGCCTTCCGTATGCCCAGGGGAATGGAAACCACATAGATGATCAGGGTACTCCAGAGCCCCAAGGAAATCGACACCGGAAGCCGCTCGGCGATAAGGGCCAGTACGGAACGTCCCCGGAAAAGGCTGTCCCCAAAGTCAAAGGTAACATAATTTTTTAACATCTGGAGATACCGTATCCCGATGGGTTTGTCGAAGCCATAGCGTTTTTCAATCTCCGCTATCACCTCCGGGTCAAGCCCCCGGGCGCCCCGGTAGGCGGAACCGCTCCCCGCCTGCCGGGGCCGGTCTGCGCCCGGACCGCCTCCTCCTCCGGCAATCCGCTGCATGGCCCCGCCGGGACCCAGCCCCTGCATGTCCGCAATGGCCTGATCCACCGGCCCTCCGGGAGCAATCTGGATGATGAAGAAATTTATCGTGATGATCGCCCAGAGGGTGGGAATAATCAGCAGAAGCCGCCGCAGTATATACGCCGCCATGTCTATGTATACCCTCCGTATCAGGACAGCATGAAAAGGCTATTGGACTTGTCCGGTAACCCGGTTGGTTTCCGAACAACCCTATTCACGAAACCACCAGGTATTGATCCCCAGGGCATAGCGCGGCCTCCGCCGGGGTTTTTCCAGCCTGCTGTTATAGGCGACCCAGAATTCCGAATTATGCCACTGGGGGATCACATAGTGATTCCAGGTGAGGACCCGGTCCAGGGCCCGCCCCCAGGCCAGGAGGGCGCCGGCGTTTTCCTGGTTCGCCAGGATGCCTTCCACAAGATAATTGATCGCCGGGTCCTGAACCCCGGCGGTATTGTAGGTGGAATCGATATAATCGGAGTGCCAGTAAAAGAGCAGATTGGCGCCGGGATAGTAATTGGCCGAATAGCCCCGGTCCAGCATGTCAAAATCCCGGGAACGGAGGCGATTTACAAACTGGCTGGTATCCACCATACGAATCCGCATGTCAATTCCAAAGCGGGCCAGATTCCGCTGAAGGGGGATAGCTATCTTTTCCGAGGCGGCGGCGTAGATCAGAAGCTCAAAACTCATCTGCTCCCCGGTGCTTACACGGACCATCTTGCCCCGCCGCAGATCCCAGCCGGCCTCGTTAAAAAGCCTGAGCGCCGCCCTGAGCTGGGGTCTGATAAAACCGGACCCGTCGCTTACCGGGGGATCGTAGGTTTCGGTAAAAACCTCCGGGGGTATGCGGTCCCGGACGGGCTCCAGTATCGCCAGTTCCTCCGCCGGGGGAAGCCCCTCCGCGGCGTAAACGGTATTTTGAAAGTAGCTCCTGGTCCGGGTATAGGCTCCGTAGAAGAGGTTCCTGTTCATCCATTCAAAATCCAGAAAATAGTTAAGGGCCCGGCGGACCCGGAGATCCGAAAAGAGGGGCCGTTCCGTATTAAAAACATAGGCGTTCATGGGCTGGGGAATTTCGTGGGGTATCGCTTCCTTGACAAGGCGTCCCGAATTAAAGGCCGGCCCCGTATACTGGGTGGTCCACTTTTCAATATCCGACTCGCTGCGTATATCGTACTCCCCGGACTTAAAGGCCTCCAGGGCTATGGTATCGTCCCTGTAGTAATCGTAGCGGATACTGTCGAAGTTATACTGCCCCTTGTTCACCGGCAGATCCCGGGCCCAGTAGTCCTTGACCCGTTCCAGGACCACGTATTGGCCCATGCGGTAATCCTTTACCCGGTAGGCGCCGGTTCCCAGGGGAGGAACGGTAAGGGGCTCGGAAAAATCCCGGCCCTCCCAGAAACGTCTGGGAAAAACCGTAGTTTCCCCCAGGGCCAGCATCAGCTCCTTATTCCCCGGACCGGGGATGTCGAAACGGACCCGGTTCCCCGGAAGGACCCTGGCGGTAACGCCGTTAAAGTAGGTTCTGAACTGGGGGACCCCCTTCTCGTAGAAAATATTGAAGGAAAAGGCCGCATCCTCGGCGGTAATGGGCTCTCCCTCCTGATCCTTCGCATTGGGATTTATCGTAAATATGATAAAGGAATAATCCTCGGCGTACTCGATCTTTTCGGCTATCAGCGGATAGAGGGCGTCGTCCTCATCGTCGGAGCCGGTCATAAGGGTGTCGTAAAAATATTCCCACCCCGCGGCGCAGCTCCCCCGCAGGGCATAGCGGTGAAAGTTATCGTAGGTGCCGATGGCATAGCGGGTAATGGATCCGCCCTTGGGAGCGCCGGGGTTTACATAGCCGAAGTGGGTAAAATCCCCGGAATACTGGGGGTCCCCCCGCAT
>JAISOR010000185.1 GCA_031275535.1 Treponema sp.
TCAAAGCGCAGGGTGTATACATCCCCCAGGCCCTCCGCTTCCAGTTTCTGACGGTCCAGGCGCAGCACAAGCGAACCGGCTCTAAGCTCGGTAAGCATCCATTCTTTTCCCCGCACCTCGTCAAAATTGGGGGGCCCTTCTTTTACCGGAGCGCCGCCGGCACAAGCCATAAGGACGAGTCCGGCTATGAGGGCCGCAAGATACGCGCCGCCACGGGTTAGAATGGCCGGGGGAACCCTTATCATCTTTAGCATGTTTTCTCCTTATTAACTATACAGAAGACTCAGTCTTTTTCCGGCGCGTCTTCTTCCCGGATTTCCCCGGATTCCTCCGCCGCCCCGGCCGCCTTGACGATACCAGCCGGTTCCGCCGTTTCTTCCTGGACTATTTCGGCGGCCTCTTCCCGGACAATCCGGTCCACGCCGATAACAAAATCGGGCTTGTCGATGCTGAGGATCCGCACCCCCTGGGCGGAACGGCCCATAACGGGGACGCCGGACACTTTAAGCTTGATGGATTTGGCCTGGCTGGTAATACACATGATCTCCTCATCATCCAGAACCGTAACACAACCCACAATCTCCCCGGTCTTCCCGGTGACGGTGTAAATTTTCTGGCCCCCGGTTCCCCGGCCATGGGGGGAGAAGTCGCCGAATACCACCCGTTTGCCATAACCGTATTCCGAAAGGATGAGCATCTTTTCCCGGGAAGCCTCCGGCTCCGATGCGTCCACCCGCAGAAGCCCCGTAAGTTCATCATCATTCCCAAGCTTCATCCCGGATACGCCCCGGGAAGAACGGCCCATGGGCCGGACCTGGTCTTCCCCGGTACGCAGGGCCTGGCCCTTCCGGGAGATAAGGACCACCTCGTCCGAGCCGCCGGTAAGGAGGGCGCTTACCAGCTTATCCCCTTCGTCCAGCTTAATGGCAATGATGCCCCTGGTTTTGGCGTTGGCAAACTCGCTGGTCATTACCTTCTTAACCACCCCCCGGGCGGTACCCATAAAGATGTAACGGTCGTCGGTAAACTCCTTTAGGGCCACAATGGCGGTAATATCCTCGTTGGGGGACACCGTAAGAAGGCTCTTGATATGGGCGCCCTTGGATGTCCGGGACCCTTCGGGCAGTTCGTGGACCTTCATCCAGTAGGCCTTACCCTCGCTGGTGATGAACATGATATACTCATGGGTGGAGGCCACGAAGATCTGTTCCACAAAATCATCTTCCGTAAGCTTGGCGCTCTGCATGCCCTTGCCGCCCCGGCCCTGGTTCCGGTAAGCGGAAACCGATACCCGCTTGACATAGCCCATGTTGGAGATGAGGATCACCATCTCTTCTTTTTTAATCAGGTCCTCAATGTTGATATTCTCCACTTCATCGGTCACAATTTCTGTCCGCCGCTTGTCCCCGTACCGTTCGGAAATACTCGCCGTTTCATCCTTGATAACCCCCCGGAGTTTGTTTTCATCCTCCAAAAGGGATTTAAGATAGGCGATGTGGGTCTTGAGTTCCGCCAATTCCTGTTGAAGTTTCTCGACCTCCAGGCTGGTGAGCCGCCCCAGGCGCATATCCACAATGGCCTGGGCCTGGATCTCGGAAAGGAGAAACCGCTCCTGCAGCATGGCCTTGGCGGTGTTGATATCCCTGGAGGCCTTGATAATGGCCACCACCTCGTCGATGTTGGCCAGGGCGATTACCAGGCCTTCCAGGATATGGGCCCGTTCCTCCGCCTTTCGCAGGTCGAATCTGGTCCGGCGGGTAACCACCTCTATCCGGTGTTCCACAAAGTAGTGGATCAGTTCCTTGAGGTTGAGACACTGGGGCTTGCCCTTAACCAGGGCCAGGTTGATGATCCCAAAGGAGGATTGCAGGGCGGTATGGGAAAAAAGCTGGTTCAGCACCACCTTGAGGATGGCCCCCTTTTTAAGCTCGATAACGATCCTGATCCCCTCCCGGTCAGACTCGTCGTTTGAAGCGGCAATCCCGTCGATCACCTTTTCCCGCATCAAGGCGCCGATCCGTTCCAGGAGGGCCGCTTTGTTTACGTTGTAGGGAATCTCGTTAAAGACGATCATTTCCTTCCCGGATTTGGTGGTCTCCACCGCAAAACGGCCCCGGACCAGGATCTTCCCCCGGCCGGTCTTATAGGCATCCCGGATACCCCGGCGGCCAAAGATGATGCCCCCGGTGGGAAAATCCGGGCCGCTTATGTATTTCATCAGCTCATCAATGGTAATATCCGGGTTATCGATATAGGCGCAAACCGCCTGGCAAACTTCGACCAGGTTATGGGGGGCCATGTTGGTGGCCATCCCTACGGCAATGCCGCTGGAACCATTGATAAGGAGGTTGGGGACCGCCGCGGGGAGTACCAGGGGTTCCATGAGGGATTCGTCAAAATTGGGGACAAAGTCCACCGTCTCTTTGCGCAGATCCTGCAGCATCTCGTCGCCGAGCCGGGAAAGCTTCGCCTCGGTATACCGCATGGCGGCGGGGGGATCGCCGTCCATGGAACCAAAGTTGCCCTGCCCCTGGATCAGGGGATAACGGAGGGAAAAATCCTGGGCCAGGCGGACCAGGGCGTCGTAAAGGGACAGATCGCCGTGGGGGTGGTATTTCCCCATGGCGTCCCCGACAATACGGGCGCTTTTCTTGGTGGCGGCATTGGGCCGCAGGCCCAACTCGTCCAATGAATAAAGGAGCCGCCTATGCACCGGCTTGAGCCCGTCCCGCACATCCGGCAGGGCCCGGGCCACAATAACCGACATGGCGTAGTTCAGATAATCGGTTCTTACCTCGTCTTCTATTGCAATGGGGATTACTTTTCCGGTATCAGCCACGTTGAATTCCTTTGTTTTCTCATTAATCTTCTACTTTATTATACCATTTTATCAAAAAACAGTCGAGACGGACTGCCCGGCCCTGTCCCGTGCTTGTTAAAAAAATTTGGATGAAATATATTCTTAATACTAATATATAATAAGGTTAGTCAATGAATAAAATACTCAAGGAAAAAATCAGGGAGGCATTTTCTTCGGTTCTTCCCATCACGGTGATTGTGCTTATCGCCAGTGTTTTTCTGGTTCCCATGCCCACCGGGACTATTCTGACCTTTCTGGTGGGGGCGGCGCTTCTTATTGTGGGGATGGGCTTCTTTACCCTGGGCGCTGATATGGCCATGATGCCCATGGGGGAAGGCATCGGGATACAGCTTACCAAAATATCAACCCTGCCGATTATCCTGTCCATCAGCTTCGTGATGGGCCTCATCATCACCATCGCCGAACCGGATCTGCAGGTCCTGGCCCGGCAGGTCCCCTCGGTTCCCGGCCTGGCCCTGATTCTGACCGTGGCCGCCGGGGTGGGGATATTTCTTGCCCTGGCCATACTGCGGATCCTCTTTAAGATCCGGCTTTCGGTGCTGCTGCTTATTTTTTATATTATCGTCTTTGTCATTTCCTATTTTGCCCCGGATAATTTTATTCCCGTAGCCTTTGACTCCGGGGGGGTTACCACGGGACCAATTACGGTACCCTTTATTCTGGCCATGGGGGTGGGCGTCGCCTCGATCCGGGGGGATAGAAATTCCCAGGATGACAGCTTCGGCCTGGTCTCCCTCTGCAGCGTGGGCCCCATCATAGCGGTCCTCCTGCTGGGTATGTTTTACCGGCCCACCGGGGCCGACGTGGTGAGCCATACCATTCCCCTGGTAGCAACCTCCCGGGATGTGATAGAAATCTTCGCCTTTGAATTCCCCCATTATCTGGAAGACGTACTCCTGGCCCTGGCGGCGGTTATCCTCTTTTTTATCATCTTCCAGCTAATATCAAGACGGTATAAGAAGCACCAGCTTGCGCGGATCGTCGTTGGGTTTGTGTATACCTTTATCGGCCTGGTGGTCTTTTTAACGGGCGTTAATGTGGGTTTTATCCCGGTGGGCCAGTTTCTGGGGGCCGAGATTGCCGCAGCTCCCTTTAGATGGATCATGGTTCCCCTGGGGATGCTTATCGGGTACTTCATCGTGGCCGCAGAGCCGGCGGTCCATGTACTGACTAAGCAGGTGGAGGAAATTTCCCGGGGAACCATACCCCAAAAAGTCATGAACCGGGGCCTCTCGATTGGCATGTCCGCGGCCCTGGGCCTGACCATGGTTCGGATCCTAACGGGTATTTCCATCATGTGGATCCTGATCCCCGGATACGCCTTTGCGCTGCTCCTGACCTTTTTTGTTCCCAAAATCTTTACCGGTATCGCCTTTGACTCCGGCGGCGTGTGCAGCGGCCCCATGACCTCCACCTTCCTCCTGCCCCTGGCCATGGGAACCTGCGAAGGCGTGGGGGGGAATCTGATGACCGACGCCTTCGGCATTGTCGCCATGATAGCCATGGCGCCCCTCATCGTAATTCAGTTTATGGGATTACTATACAGCTACAATCTGCGGGTTGCCGCAAGAAAGGCGGCGGAAGAAAGCCTGGCGGCCATAGAAGACATGGATGCTGCCGATGCGGGAGAAATCATTGAATTTGAGGAGGAATCCCATGAATAACGAAGCAACTACGGGCGAAGCCAAAACACCCCTGTTAAAATGCCTGGTCTTTATCATCGACTGGACCAAAACGGACGTAATCGCGGATATATTCGAACAGGAGAATGTCCGGTTTCATTTTATCTGCAAGGGCAAGGGAACCGCCAGTTCCGAGATTCTGGATCTCCTGGGCATCGGCAGTACCGAAAAGGCGGTGGTGATCTGCCTGGAACAGGATATTATGGTACCGGTGCTTCTCAAAGAGGTTAGTAAAAAGCTCGGCCTTAATAACCCCGGGGCGGGAATTGCCTTTACCCTTCCTCTTTCGGGGATCAATCAGCCTATACTCAAGGTTTTTAAAGACAGTATTGAAAAGAACTTCAAAATTTCGTCGGATAAGGAAGTAGAAAAGATGAGTACCGATTCAAAACACGATCTGATAGTCTTTGTGGTCAATCAGGGATATAGTGATGAAATTATGGTAGTTGCCCGGGAAGCGGGGGCCACCGGAGGTACGGTGATCAACGCCCGGGGGCTGGTCCACCGGGGGCCGGTAAAATTTTTCGGCATCTCCGTACAGGATGAAAAGGAAATTATCGCCATTTTAGCGAGCCGGGAGAAGAAGGCCCCCATCATGCAGGCGGTGAGTCAGTCCTTTGGGATTACCTCCGAGGCGGGAGGTATTGTGTTCTCCCTGCCGGTGGATACTATTACGGGATTGGACCTGCGATAGTCCTTTTTCCCAGGAGAATGTTTTGAAAACCATTACCGATGCCGTCATGTTAAAGACCGCCTTGAAGGTTCAACGGGATGAAATTACCGAATACTCGGTATATACCCGTTTGGCTAAGATATGCCGGGACCCTCATAACGCGGGGGTGCTGCGCTCTATGGGGGCCGCGGAAAAGAAACACGCCGCTTTCTGGCAGAGCCGGACCGGCAGGGAGGTAAAGCCCAATACTTTTAAGGCCTTTAGAACGGTCTTTCTGGCCCGGGTCCTGGGACTTACCTTTACCCTTAAACGGATGGAAAAATCCGAGGGTACGGCGTCGAAACAATATATGGGATTAACCGCTCAGTTTCCGGAGGCCCAGTCCATAAGCAGGGAAGAGGCGGAGCATGAGCAGACGCTTCTGACCATGCTGGACGAAGAGCGGCTGCAGTATGCGGGTTCCATAGTCCTGGGCCTAAACGACGCCCTGGTGGAACTTACCGGTGCCCTGGCGGGATTTACCCTGGCCCTGGGGGAAACCAGGGTGATCTCCCTGGCGGGGCTGGTCACCGGAATTTCCGCCGCCTTTTCCATGGCCGCTTCGGAGTACCTTTCCTGTAAGGCCGACGCCGGGCCGGGCCAGCCGGCGGCGGCATCCCGGGCGGCAAAGTCGGCCCTCTATACCGGCGGGGCCTATATCATCACGGTGATGCTCCTGATCCTGCCGTTTTTGCTTATGCCGAATAAATTCAGTGCCCTGGGGATAACCCTGTCCATTGCGGTATTCGTCATTTTTATTTTTAATTACTATTTATCCATTGCCAAAGATCTCGATTTCAAACACCGGTTCGGGGAGATGACCCTGATCAGCCTGGGCGTTGCGGCCCTGTCCTTCGGGGTTGGATGGGTGTTGAAAAACATCCTGGATGTTTGAGGAGCCCCGGCGCAACGGAAAAA
>JAISOR010000080.1 GCA_031275535.1 Treponema sp.
ATGAGTTTTATGGCGGTGTGAGGTTCTTTGAAAGGCAGTATCCAGGCAGGAAGGCTCATGTGCTATCTCCTTATATAGACAATCTAAATATACTGTCTATATAATGAATCTCTTTTCGTGTAACGTCAAGTAACATAAGGAATTACACTAATTTTTCCGGTTAGACAGGGTAAATTCGGGCGGAGTTAGGGATTAAGATACCCATTACTTCGGAAATCGCTAACTTCGGAGGGATTATCGTCATTTCAAGTATTTCTATTTTCTTCCATTCGCAGATTGCTTTGATTTTCTTTTCCACATATTCCCGCCCCACAAGGGGCTGTCCATGAAGCATCCGGCTTTCCGGGAAGCCTTCTCTTACTGACGGAACCGGCCATGGAACCCATGGCCGGTTTTCTTATTCGAGCGTCCGGTTTAATACTGGGGCCCGGCTCAAATAACGCAACGCCTAAGATACCGCGTCGGACCAGCGGTCCGCGCGTTTTATTTCAGCCGCTCCTGATGGATGAGCCCGCCCGGGAGGACACCCGCCCGACAACGCACGCGTAGCGTGTCGATCCAATAAACTCAGCACGGCGTGGGCCCCAATAGAGGCCGCTGTCCCCAACAACGGGGGGCCAATCTTGAGATTGGCCCCGAGTCCGCTCGATAGAAAGGAGGGGTCAGACCCTAGGGGGCCTTTTTTCCCAATTTTTTGTTCCGCGTTAAAGCAAAACGGCGAGTCAGGTTCATATACCTTGTATGAGACCATTACGAAAGCTGAGACAAGGGGTGTGGTACGAGATCCGTACCCGCGTCAACAACCGGGAACCGCTTTTCCGCCGGTTTAAGGCCCTGGCGCTTTTTGCCCGGGTCTTCCTTGAAACCAAGGGCCGGTTCGAGTTTGAGATATTGGGGCTGCGCCTGGAGGATAACTGGCTGAGGTTTTATATCAAGCCAGCGGACGGGCTGGAGCTTCCCGCAATCATGCAGTGGCTGAAGCAGACCTTTGCCCAGCGGTACAACCGGCTGGATGGGCGGATAGGGCATATTTGGGGGGACCGGTATTGGTCGCGGATAGTAGATGGGGAGCCTGAGCTGGCGGAGGAAGTGCCGACTGGGAAGGGGAAGGCGGCCTGGGGCGGCGGGATTTCGAACCATGGGGTCAGACCTCAAGGCGGAAAATCAGCGACAGCCCCCGCTTTTCCCCCCAATTCCCCCCTTCTTTTGGCCCCCGCCCCCGGCTAACTCCCGGAAATCCGCCCCGGCCCCCGAGCCAACCATCATTTCTGTCCCAAGAAAAAAGCGCCCCGAGGGAAAGATCCGTCCTGAAACGTAAGGCCCTGAATTGCGGCTCAAGTTTAGAACTCTGCTCCACAGAGGCTCATGTGAGCTTTTACCCGAGGCTTTCCCAATACTTCAGTTTTTGGAAAAGCCGCCTGAACTTTACCCATACAGAAATTTTACTACGGACACCACGAACGGAAGATGACATGAAGGTTCCGCGCTATGAAGCGGAACATCCGCGCCGTGAAGCCGCATCCGCTTTTTGCCTTTTCCGCCCATGCCGCGCCGCGGGCAGACGGGGTCAGGGGCTTAGAATTTCGTAAAGCCGCTCCAGATCGTCCATGGAGTAATAATCAATCTGAATACAGCCCCGGTTAAAGTCCCCCGCGATAGACACCTTGGTCCCCAGAGCTTCAATAAATTTCTGTTCCATGGACCGTAATTCGGGGTCCTGTTTTTTCGCTGGCTTGGCCGCCTTGGCCCCGGCCTTGGGCGTACCCTCGTTGAGGGCGGCGGCCCGGGTTTCCGCCTCCCGGACCGAGTGGTTTTGGGCGAGGATCTCCTCAAAAAGCAGGGTCTGGCCCTCCGGGGCCGCCACCGAGAGGATGGCCCGGGCATGGCCCGGAAAGATTTTTCCCGCTTCCAGGCTTTTCCGCACCGGGGCGGGGAGCTTCAGGAGGCGGAGGGCATTGGCCACGGTGGAACGGTTTTTGCCCACCTTGGCGGCCACCTCGTCCTGGGACAGCCCGGTGATTTCCATGAGTTTTTTATAGGCCGCCGCCTCCTCAATGGGATTCAGATCCGTCCGCTGGACATTTTCGATGATAGAGACCTCCAGCCGCTTTTCATCGGAATAGCTACGGATAAGGACCGGCACCTCCCGCAGCCCCGCCAGGCGTGCGGCACGGCTGCGGCGTTCCCCAGCGACAATGGTATAGGTCCCGTCTCCGGCCTCCTCCACAATGATGGGCTGGATGATCCCCTGGGACCGGATGGAATCCGCCAGTTCCATGAGGGCCTCCTCATCAAAGGCGCTCCGGGGCTGGTTGGGATTGGCCTTGAGCCTGTCCAGGGCGAGGAAGGTCTCCCCTTTCCCAGCGGGGGGCTCCTGAAACTGAAATTCTTCTTCCCGGGGGAGCAGGGCGTCCAGCCCCTTGCCCAGACCGTATTTAGGAGGCACGGTTCAGCACCTCCTGGGCAAGGCTTTTATAGGCCCGGGCGCCGGGACACTGGGAATCGTATTGGGAAATGGCCAGCCCGTGGGAGGGGGCTTCCGAAAGCCGCACGTTCCGGGGTATGACGGTGGAAAAAACCAGCTTCTTAAAATAGCCGCTTACCTGTTTTATCACCGCCTGGGCCAGTCTGGTCCGGGGATCGTACATGGTAAAGAAGATCCCCCCGATACCCAGGGAGGGGTTCAGGCTTTTCTGGATCCGCTTGATGGTATTGAGGAGCAGGGAAAGACCCTCCATGGCGAAATATTCGCATTGCATGGGGATAAGCACCGCGTCGGCGGCGGCCAGGCCGTTCAGGGTCAGCACCCCCAGGGAGGGCGGGCAGTCGATCAGGATAAAATCATACCGCTCCCTGGCGGGCGACAGGGCCTTGCGGAGGTAAAATTCCCGGTTTTGCTGATCGATAAGTTCCACCGCCGCCCCGGAAAGGTCGATGCTGGCGGGGATCACCGAAAGCTCGGGGATGGCGGTCTGCCGGATAGCCTGGTCGATAGGAACGGCCCCCGAGATAAGCTCATAGGTCCCGGGTTTGGCCGAACTGACCCCGATGCCGCTGGAAAGGTTCGCCTGGGAATCAAAATCGACGAGCAACACCGATTTTCCCGCGACCGCCAGATAGGCGCCTATATTGATCGCCGAGGTGGTCTTGCCCACTCCCCCCTTTTGATTAACAAAAACATATACTTTTCCCATTCCCATAATATAGCATACTATTGCGAATTTTTGCTATTGAATAGTAGCGAACATCGGGTTATTCTTATACCATGACAGCGATTCGTATACTTGCCATTGATTTGGACGATACTCTTTTGCGGTCTGATCTGAGTATTTCTTTCAGGACAAGAAACACGATCAAAAAAGCGGAGGCCGCCGGCGTGGTGGTTGTGCTGGCTTCCGGCAGAATTCCCGCGGCCATGGAACGGTACGCCCGGCTTTTGGGGCTCCACAAGCGGTCCGGGTACCTAATCTGCAATAACGGTACCATGATACAGGAAAGCCATACGGGGAAGGTCATCGCCGACATACTGTTACCCGCCTCCGCGGCCATGGCGGCCTATGATTTGGCCGAGGCCGAGGGCTTTTCCGTCCAAATTTATGAAGACGATATCATGTATATTTCCCGGGCCAACGAATTCGCCGATTATGATCAGAAAACAACCGGACTCCGGCAGGTGGTGGTGGAAAATTTCCGGGGTATGGTGCAGGCCGGCTGCCACAAACTCCTCATCCCGGGGGATCCCATGATCCTCCGCCCCCTGGAAAGTCTGCTTAAAACCTATATCGGCCAGGATGTTACGATTTTTACCAGCAAACCCTATTTTTTGGAGATCCTTCCCCCGAAAACCGACAAAGGAACCGCCCTGGCAATGGTGGCGAAGAAACTCTCCATACCCCGGGAGGCGGTCCTTGCCATTGGGGATTCCATGAACGATGAGGCCATGATCCGCTGGGCCGGGGTCGGGGTTGCTATGGTCAACGGCGACGACCGGATCAAGGATATCGCCGAATTTATCACCGACAAAACCAACGACGACGACGGAGTGGCCGACATTATTGAACGGTATATTCTGGGGAAAGAGGATTGAGGACCGGCGGGCCGGGCACCTTCCGGGTGGTTAAATTGCTTCAAACCCTCATGACGGCGGCATCATTTTTTCCCGCACCATATCGCTGATAATTTCAGCGGGGTTTTTATGGATCGAGGCGGAAAGGGCAAAAAGATACTCGGCGGAAAAATCGTCCAGGCTTACCAGCCGGGCCGCCCGCCGGGCTTACGACGGATCGACCCTGGGCGGATTTTTGGTAACCAGTTCGTCCTGGGCGTCAGCTTCTTCTTCGGTCATTTTTGGCATACTTACTCCCATGCGTCAAATTCTCCCGCTTGAGCCTTTCCCAAAACCCGGTTGGTTTTGGGAAAGGCCCGCTTAATTAGGCCAATGCCTGGTCAAAATCCGCGATAAGATCCTCCGCATCCTCAAGCCCCACGGCGATGCGGATCAGGGTATCGGTTATGCCCAGCCGTTCCCGCTCGTGCGCGGGCATATTGATGTGGCTCATTTTTACCGGATAGGAGGCGATGGTCTCCACCCCGCCCAGGCTCGGCGCGGTCGCCGCCAGCTTGACCCTGGCAAAGAAGCCGAGGGCCTGCCCGGTGGTTTTGGTCTTAAAGGAAAGCATCGCCCCGGCCCCGGACGCCTGGGACTCGTGGATCTTCCGGCCTGGATGCCCTTCCAGGGCAGGATAAAAGACCCCGGCCACATTTTTGTGGGTTAAAAGCCACTCCCCCAAACACCGGGCGGTTTCCTGGGCGGTATCCATCCGTACCTTGAGGGTCTTGGTCCCCCGGATCACCAGCCAGCTGTCCCAGGGCCCGGGCACGGCGCCGAAACTGTTCTGGATTTGATACAGCCGCTGGCCCAGCTCCTCGGTCCGGGTTACCGCCAGCCCGGAGATCACGTCGCTGTGGCCCCCCAAAAATTTGGTCGCCGAATGGACTACGATATCCGCCCCCAGCTCTATGGGCCGCTGCAGGTAGGGAGTCATAAAGGTATTGTCCACGATGGAGGTGAGATTCGCCTTCCGGGCTATGTCCAGGCACGCCGCCAGATCCGTGATCTTCAGCAGCGGGTTGGAAGGGGTTTCCAGGTAGAGGGCCTTGGTATCGGGCCTGATCCCCCGCCGCACCGCATCGGGGTCCGAGGCGTCCACCGCGGTGGAGCTGAGGCCCCAGCGCCGGTAGAAGGTCTCCATGATGTAGCGGCTCCCGCCGTAGATATCCTCGGCGGCCAAGATATGATCCCCCGTTGCGAAAAGCCCAATCACCGAGGAAATCGCCGCCATTCCGCTGCCGAAGGCGTACCCCTTGGCCCCCCCCTCCAGGGCGGCGATGGTCTCCTCCAGGACCTTCCGGGTGGGATTCGCCCCCCGGGAATAATCAAATTCCGGTATTTCAGTTATTTTTTTCCGGTAGAAGGTGGAAGTTTGATAGACGGCCGTCCCCAGGGCCCCGGTGGCCGGGTCCGTGTCGTGGCCGTTATGGATAAGTAAGGTTCCTCGGTTCATAGCGCTTCCTTGTGGATGGTTTTGAGCGGAATCTGTCCGGACCGTGAGGTTTCAGGACAAGTCTAACCCATCGGTATTATAGGCCGGGAAGCGGTTCCCGGCAATAAGGGCCCGCGTTTGCTTTTTGCCTTACTCGACAAAGTCCGCGGGGGGCGGGGCGGGAATTCCCCCCGTTCGCTAGCCTGTAGAATTCGCCTGCGGAGCCCGGGAACCGGTCTCCGCAGGCGAGGAATTCCAGAACCGCTCAGGGGGGAA
>JAISOR010000209.1 GCA_031275535.1 Treponema sp.
TTTCCTATCTCCAGCCCCTACAGCGTATCCGGGGAATCCAGGGTGGCCGGGAGCCGCATGGAGGTTTCCAGGTAGCCCAGCCTGCGTTTCTTTACGTTGATGTCCAAAAGGGCAATCCCCGCGCTCTCTTCCACCCGGAAGCCCCTGATGGATATGGGATCGTGTTCGGAGAGCCCCGCTTCGTCGGCGATGGAACCCCGGACCACCTGTTTTACCAAATAGGAGGGAGAAATGGTCTTTCCTATGGTAGGGGCCAGGATGAGGCCGAAGAGGGGGGCCGCCATTCGTTCCCGGCTGTCCTTCTTGGCGGCCTCCGCCAGGGGAACATCCGGCCGGGGGGCGGTCATGATGATCCGCCGCTCATTGTCGGAGGTTTCCAGGGCGATCAATTCCCCGGGCCGGTTGGAGAAGAGCATATCCTGCAGGGCGGGGATCAGCGTCCCCTGGGGCGCGCTGATTTCCATATTATTGATAGTTTTGATGTAGCTCCCCTCTTTAACCTGCTGTTCCGCCGCGGGGGTCGAGGGGGCCACATAGATGATCTCCGCCCCCGAAAGGGTTTCGCTGATCGTAAGGCCCAGCCAGGGACGCTGCGCCCTTCCCCCGGCGATCATGGCCGGCAGAGCCGCGGCCAGGCGTTCCGCGGGAACCGCAAAATTGAGGCCCGGATACTGCTCTATACCGGCAAACACGATGCCCACCAGCCGGCCCTCCATATCCACCACCGGCCCCCCGGAATTACCGGGGTTTACCGCGGCGTCTATCTGGATAACATCCCCAATTTGCAGGAACCGCCGCCCCAGGGCAGATACGATCCCCGAGGTAACGGTTTTTTCCAGCCCCCCCGGAGACCCTATGGCATAGACCGTGTCCCCCGCCTTGGGGCTAACCCGGTCCACCACGGAAAAAACATATTCGGGGTTTATTTCCGCCTTAATCAGGGCCAGATCCATAGCCTTATCCCAACCCAGAACTTTGGCGGGAATCCGGGGACTGCTGCTGTCCCCCAGGCGGATGAACATCCGGGAATAGCCCTCGTAGGAGGGATCTACCTCGCTGGCGATAACATGATAATTGGTGATTAACAGCCCCGAGGCGTCTACGAAGAAGGCGGACCCTAAGACCCGGTCCGGTAGACCCCGGCCCCGTTCTATCCGGTAGCCCCTGTCGACCAGCACGGTGGCTACCCCCTTTATCATGTCCGAGGCGGTGTCCCGGCCCTGGGCATATTGGCGCAGCTCATCGGGGACCACGGCCCCCCCCTGGTCGGCTATGGCGAGGAAAAAGGCCGCCGCCCGCCGCTGTTTTACCGCCACCGCCCGTTCAAGAAAGGCCATGGCGTCCCCCGCTTCCAGGGGCTTCAGCTCATGGGCCCGGACCGCCGCCAGGAAGGCCCCCAGGTTGTTTTCTCCGGACAAACGTTCCCGGGCGTCCTCCAGGACAAAATCCGGCTCCATGCCCGTATTTTCCACGGAGATTCCCAGGGCCGCCAGAGACCGGGCCAGGGAGGCCGCATCGTCCCAGCGCTTTTCGGTGATGGCCAGGGATTGGGAATCCCGGAGATTCCGGATGGCCCCTTCCTCAAAGGCCTTAAGCCTATCGGCAACATCGGGGTCCCGGTCTTCGGGATAGAGGCTTCCCGGCCCGTAGAGACTCCGGTATATCCCGATAAGATGGATGGCCCTGGCCGGGTCTTCCGACACATAACGATCTATATCATCAAGCCTGAATGTACTGGTTGATTTTGGAGGACTAAGGCGTTGTTCCGCCCTGGTTGTAGACGACATACAGGAGACGAGGAGAAGCTCAGTAAATACCAGGAATAAAAAAACAGGCCCCCATTTTTTAATTCTTTCTAACACCATACTAATTCCTTGCATTTGTTTCAGTATATTCTTTTATACCATCCCCATCCATATCCCAGGAACGTATGATGGTTCCCTCAAGATGTTTTTCCTCATACTCAAAAAGGCCGTCCCCATCCCAATCGCTTTCGGAAGATTCAAGCAGTTCAGGGTAGTTTAAAGGGTCCTCAGATTGAAGGGGACTCACCCGGAAACGGCGGATCGTTTCCAGCCGCCCGTCCAGATCAAGGTCTATCCGCTGGACCCTGGGCTGGCCCAGAAGAAATTCGGTCCTCCCGGCGATCCGGCCGTCCACCAATTCAAGGGCCCTCCGGGGTACCCCCCGATCCAGTTCCACCCGCTCAAGGGCCCCCTTGAAGTTCCTGCCGGGTCTTTCGATGATCAGGGAGAAGGAAACCAGGGTCCGTTTAGAGAGCCTGGGCAGCGGTTCCCGTTCGGGGTACAAAAAAGATGACGGCCCCGTTCCCGCCAGGGCCGCAAACCGTATGGGGGCAAAGAAAAACTCCGCGGGCCGGGCTATGTACCGGACCCCGTCCAGGGCAACTTCTGAGACCGCCGGGTACTGCCCCCATTGCAGGGCCGCCTTGGACCTGTCCGCATCCTTTACCGGATAGGCAAAGGGGAGGGCCTCCGAAGACCCGGCCTCTGAATCCGGGGAAGGCCGCTCCGGTAAGACCACTAATTCCGCCTTTGAGGGAACCCCCTCGGCAAAGGACAACTCCAATTCCGCCAATCCGTCCTGATCCGCATCGTAGAAATAATCGCGGACCATACCCCCCTGATACCGGGCGGCGGATTCAATATATCCGTCCATATCCCTATCTTCTATAATAACACCGGAGAAGCGCGAAAGGTTTCGCAGGAAATAGTCCTGCCCCTCCTGGTTGCGGAGCAGGGCCAGGATGGAAAGGAGCAGGGCCTTGTCTATCCGCGGTTCTTCCCCGCCGGAGGGCCCCGGTCCTGGGGCGCCGATTTGGAAGAGTTCATCCACCGCCTGGATTTCGTCTATGAGCCCCAGTTTAAGGGCCGTGGGGATGGAAGCGGGAAGGGGGCTCCGGGCGGCCCGGTATGCGGCGGCCAGGCGGCGGGCTTCTTCGGTATCCCGGATAAAGGGAACCGCCAGGTATGCCAGGGCCGGATCGGCTTCCAATAAGAGGGGCAGCCGTCTTAAAGCAAGGGCTAAAAGCTCCCGGTCGGTTTCATCGGGGAAGCGGGGGGCGGCATATTCAAAAAGGATCCGTACAAGCCGGGGATCCCAGGGGTACCGCTCCAGGGACCGGGCCATCAACCTTTGGAATTCCGGGATATTCGGCAGGCCCTTGAGGGCTAAAAGGCGCAGGGCCGCCCCGCCGGCGCTTTCCCCGGTTAAGGCAAGGCTTTGCAGGGCCCCGGAAAAGGCCCGGATGGCAATGAGGGTTTCCGCCTCCAGAAGCCGGGCCATGTCCGGGGTGTAGCGGCCCCACCGGTCCGCCTCCAGAGCCCGGCGCAGGGCTTCCAGCACCGCCCCCCTGGGCCGGTTTTGATGGGACCGGGCCAGGGCCAGGAGGTACGAGAGGTCCGATGAAACGCCGGAATAATCGGCGGCCCGTTCCAGGGCTTCTTCCGCCAGGGCCCAGCGGTTTTCCTGAACCGCGGCCTCGGCCCAGTCAAGGTATTTTTCCGCCGCCGCAGCCTCGCCGGTTTGGGGGGCGTCGTAAAACTGGGTATATCCCGGAAGGGCAATGGCCGTTATAAGCAGCCAAACCGGTAAAACAGGACGGCGGACCATTACCCCTCCTTAACCGGAGCGTCCCCCGTGGCTTGGCCCTTTGCCGGGTCTTCAAAGGGAAGATCCGTCAGGGAAGCGGAATGTTCCCGGGGCGGCAGCCCCAGGATCTGCCGGACCTCATCATCAATCAGGGTTTCCCTGACTATGAGGTCTTCCGCCAGTTTTTCCAGTTCCGGCTTATGGCTGGTAAGGATCTTCTCGGCGAAGCCTCTGGCGGTGTCCAGTATTTTTTTTACCGCCCGGTCGATCCGCTGGGCGGTATCTTCGGAATAATCCTTATGGCGGGCTATCTCTTTTCCTAAAAAGATGGGTTCCTCTTCCTGTCCGTAGGTTACGGGCCCCATTTCTTCCGCCATGCCCCATTCACAGACCATGCGCCGGGCCATTTCCGTGGCCTGCTGAAGGTCCTGTTTGGTTCCCGTGGTGGTTTCATCATAGAAAAGCCGTTCCGCCACCCAGCCGCCATAACAGATGACGATCCGGTCTTCGATCCAGCCCCGGGTCCGGCTGTAACTGTCCTCTTCCGGGAGGGACATGGCCATGCCCAGGGCCCGGCCATGGGGAACGATGGTTACCTTATGGAGGGGATCGGCGTTTTTCAGGAAGTAGTGGAGCAGGGCGTGGCCCGCCTCATGGATGGCCGTCATCCTTCGTTCCTTGTCGGAGATTACCAGGGTTTTCCGGGCCACCCCCATAAGGATCTTATCCCGGGCCTCCTCAAAGTCCGGCATTTCCACCACGGTCTTATCCTGCCGGGCGGCGTAGAGGGCCGCCTCGTTTACCAGGTTCGCTATATCCGCGCCGCTCATTCCCGGGGTGGCCCGGGCGATGCGGCCCAGATCGATATCGGTTCCCAGGGGGATCTTCCCGGAATGGATGTGGAGGATGGCCTCCCGTTCCTTGATGTCCGGCATGGCCACCACCACCTGGCGGTCGAACCGGCCGGGCCGGAGCAGCGCCGGGTCCAGGACATCCGGGCGGTTGGTGGCCGCCAGGATGATAACCCCGTCTTTGGAGTCAAACCCGTCCATCTCCACTAAAAGCTGATTCAGGGTCTGTTCCCGCTCATCATGGCCGCCGCCGTATCCCGCCCCCCTGGTCCGGCCCACGGCGTCCAGCTCATCGATAAAGATGATACAGGGGGCGCTTTTCCGGCCCTGCTCAAAGAGGTCCCGGACCCGGCTGGCCCCGACCCCAACGAACATCTCCACAAAATCGGAGCCCGACATGTGGAAATAGGCAACCCCGGCCTCTCCCGCCACGGCCTTGGCCATAAGGGTTTTTCCGGTCCCGGGCATGCCCACCAGGAGGACCCCCTTGGGGATCCGGGCGCCCATTTTAGTAAATTTCTGGGGGTTTTTAAGGAAGGAAACCACCTCCTGCAATTCGTATTTGGCGTCCTCCTGGCCCGCCACATCCGCAAAGGTGGTTTTCTTCCCCTCATCATGGTAGCGTTTTGCCCGGCTTTTCCCGAACTGGAAGGCCTTGTTCCCCGAACCCTGCATATTCCTATACATAAACCAGATAAACCCAAAGCCGATGATCCAGGGGAGGAATTCCAGGATAACCCGCCAGGGGCTTAGGTTGGAAACGCCCCCGGAAACGTTGATCCCCCGTTCCTTAAGGGATGGGAGCAGGGAAGGGTCCTGATAGGGGATGAGGGTTTTGAACTGTACCAATTCACCGGACACGCCCTTGAGGGTTCCTACAATTGTATTATTATCGAGGATTTTTACCGCGGTAATTTCGCTGCGATCCAGGTAATTGGTAAACGCGGAATAGGGTATGTCCTGAACCGCCGGAGCGTCGGCCCTGAAAAAATAGGCGATAAAAAGCCCCGTTACCACAAGAAAAAAAATCAGGGCAAAACGGTTTGGCCGCCCGCCCGGCAGCGTCGGACGGGACGGCGGTATTTTATTATTCTGATCGTTGAACATCGATACCCCCGGTAGTCATTATGGAAAAGGAAAAACCGCTTTCCGCAGATTCGCCATTTCTTTCTTCCCTAGATAATAATATAGAAGGACCCTTTCTGCTTAGACCGATAAAGGCGGCGTTTCCCTTTGTATCTTCCGCCGTTATCATATCCCCATACTCCCCTGGTTCCTGTCCGTTTACCGTTCCCGCGGGCCGGCGTTTTCGCCCCCGGTAAAGGATATAATCATCCCCCAGGCTCTTTCGAAATACCAGGGGAAGCTCTGCGGCAAAGGTGTTTTTCGCCCCCGGGTTTTGGGACAAAGCGGGACGAACCTCGATGCTAAGCCCTTTTAGAGTATAGACTCCCGGCTCTTTAATCAACAGTGAAAAAC
>JAISOR010000085.1 GCA_031275535.1 Treponema sp.
CGCGGCGATACCCTGCTTGATGGTGGGGGAAAAATCCCTGGGAAAATAATCGTAACACCGGAGAACCAGGTACTGGGAAGCCGCCCCCTCCACCAGTCCCCGGGGTTCATGAAAGTCTACTGAAGAAAAAATAAGTTGGGTATCGCTTATCCGTTTTTCCTTATCAGCCTCTACCTTGTCAAAGACCTTATCCGGCAAATTGAAAAAATCCTTATCCATGGCCGCGAACCAGCATTCGGGACATACCGTTGCCTGATACGCCAGGGGATAGATATCGCCGTATTTTACGGAGGGCTCGTAGAGCCGGTGGAGTTCATCGGTAAGGGCCCCGGCGATAAGCCGTCCGCTTCCGGAGAGCAGCTCCTCCCGGTGAAAAGTGGCCTGGCATACAGGACAGGTGTACTCTTCCTTAGAATGAAAGGATATCTTTAATTCCCGTTCCTCATAACTCATGACTTCTCCCGCCTTAACCAGAGCGTGAACCGGTTTCCAACACCACCATGGCCACCGCATAATCCTGTTCATGGCTAAGGGAGATATGAACCCTGGCAGCCCCGCTCCTCCGCAGGGCCGCCAGGGCGGTTCCCCTAAGCTCTATCTCCGGCCGGTCATTGTCTTTGTTTAGCACCATAATGTCCTTGAGGACGATCCCCATAAGGCCCGTACCCAGGGCCTTGCCAAAGGCCTCTTTTGCGGCAAACCGGGCAGCCAAAGAACGGACCGCCCCCCGGCCCCTGGACAGGGCGGCGGATAATTCCCGGGGGTGGAAGTACCGTTCCAACAATCCGGGATTGGCCATCCACCGTTCCAGGCGGCTCACCTGAACTATGTCCACCCCAATACCAATAATCACGCTTCATCCCCATCGGTTTCCGGCTTACGCCGCACATGGACCACAACCTGTTCGGGATCGGTGCGGATCAGCGTAAACATGGGAGCTATGAGGGCCGATACGGGCAGCACATAGATGCCTTCCCCGTCGATCCCCGAACAGTCCAGGCTTAATACGGCATCGGTGGCGGTATATTTCCCCAATTCGATCTGTCCCCCCTCAAGCCGGACGCTGCCCAGGCTAAGCTCCGGCTCGGCGATAAAGCGGTCGTCCAATCCGTTTATGGTGATGGGCAGCTTATCGAAATTCTGTATGATGATAAGTTCCCTGACGAATCCCTTAAATTCGGCCATCCCGTTTCCCCGGATTACCAGGAGGGGGTCCCGGTTCAAAATACGGACCGTGGCGGAAAAATCATCATTCCGGCCCGTAAGCTCGATAAAGTCGGTGGTCAGCTCGGAGATGCCGCTGGCTAAGCCCAGGGGGCCGTCGATCACCACCTGGCTTGGTTCCAGGGTATAGGAAAGCATCTCGTATCCCGGTTCAAGATAACCCTGGAAATTGGGGGTCAGGGGTACGTATTTGCTTATCCGCTGATCCAGTTCCAGGGACACCTCCAGGGGGTCCACACTAATTTCCAGGGCATCCACCCCCTGGGCGGTCCCCTTCTTACGGATCTGTACCGGAGCCCGGTAGGACCCCGGATCGGCATACTTGCCCAGATCGATATAGGCCTCAATATCCTCTTCCACAATGGGGTAGATGCTGTTCGCATCCCCCCTAAGGCTTACCCGGACCATCCGGGGATAGGAGCTGGAAGGAACCAGATGGCCGTTGGTTTCTACGTTCAAGGGAACCGAGAAGAACCGATCCTCCAATACGCTCATCCGGTGAAAAACAAAAAGTATAATCGCCAGGCCTATGGAAAGAACCTTGGCCGGCCAGTTTTCCGCCACCCTGGCCAGGAGTTTCCTACCGTTCAACAAAAACGTCCTTTCCATCATCAATGGATGTATCCATGGCGGGATTCCCGCCGGATACGTTTTGTTCAGGCTCCCCTCCCCGCACGCCGCGGTCCAGAAGTTCCTTTAGTTTACGCTGAATCTCTATGGGGGATAAATCGTAGTACAGTTTCCCGTCAAAGGCCAGGGAAATAGCCCCGGTCTCCTCGGAAACTACCAGAATTACCGCATCGGAATGTTCGGACATCCCCAGGGAGGCCCGGTGCCGGGTCCCGAAACTCTTGCGGATATCCTGCTGTTCCGAAAGGGGCAAAAAACAGCCCGCCGCGGCGATCCGTCCGTTCTGGATGATCATGGCGCCGTCAGGGAGGGGGCCGTCGAAGGCAAACACGGTGACGATAAGGCTGGAGGAAAGTTCCGCATTGAGCCGGGTCCCGGTATCGATAATGTTTTTGATGTTTATCCGCCGGGGAAACACCACCAGGGCCCCCCGGCGCTGCTGGGACAGAATTTCCGCCGCGGTTACCACCGCCTCAAGCTGGCCGAGCCTTGGCCTGCTGTCGGGCCGGAAGAGATCCCCCTGTCCCAGACGGATGATGATCTTCCGCAGTTCCGGCTGGAAGACGATGGCAATGGCGATAAAAAGCCCCGGCGCCAGGATATTGAGGATCCACTGGAGGGTATTCAGCTTAAAAAGAAAGGCGATGCCGTATACCAGGGCAAAGAATCCGGCGCCCTTTACCAGCTGTACCACCTGGGTCTTTACCAGGAGATCGTAGGCCTTATACAGGAGAAAAGCGAGGAGCGCGATATCCACCGCGGGACGAATCAGATTATAAAAAGAAGCGATCCGCTGAAACCATTCCACCTAGGCGCCTTCTCCCCTCTCATCTTTATACCGGGCAATGGCATGGAGGACCCTTACCAGATCCACGGTTTCCCGCACATCATGGACCCGGAGTATATTTGCCCCCTCCGTAAGGGCCGCCGCAGAGGCCGCCAGGGATCCCGCCAGGCGGCCCGAAGGGTCCCGGCCGGTCAGGTCCCCCACAAAGGTCTTCCTCGAAAGCCCCACTAATACAGGATAGTCCGAACCGCATATTTCCGCAAGATGAGCCAAAATGCGGAGGTTATCCTCCAGCCCCTTGCCAAAGCCTATACCCGGATCAAGGATGATATGCCCCTTGGGGATGCCGCAGTCCCCGGCCCGGCGGGCCGCGGCGGCCAAATAGGCCCCGACCTCCCCAACCACATCGCCGTACCGGGGCCCGGACTGCATGTTTTGGGGTATCCCCCTCTTGTGCATCAGCACCACCGCCGCGCCCCTTTCGGCGCAGAGGGGGCCCAGGGAGGGATCGTCCTCCAGGGCGGAAATATCGTTGATGATATCCGCCCCGGCGTCCAGCGCGGCCCGGGCCACCGCCGCCTTCCGGGTATCCACCGAAACCGGGACCCCGGACTGCCGGCGAAAGGCCCGGATCACCGGAATAAGGCGGCGGAGTTCCTCCTCCTCCGGTATATAGGCCGCGCCGGGCCGGGTGGATTCGGCCCCAAAATCAACTATCGCCGCCCCCTCCCCCACCGCGGCCAGGGCCCGTTCCGCCGCCTCCCGGGGGGAGGCGTTCCGGCTGGGGGGGTAAAAAGAATCTTCCGTACAGTTGACAATGGCCATGACCAGGGCGGGGCCGGAAAAATCGAGGCAGGCGCCGCCGGGAAGCCCTACCGGTCCCTTCATGGCGCGGCCATCCGCGGGAAGGATACCCTTTTGAGCGACCCATAGGCATGGCCGACCGAGGCGGCAATCCCCGGCCCGTCGAGGCCGGCAAATTCCAGCAGTTCCTCCCTGGTCCCCAGGGGGGCGAAGGAATCCCCGGCCCCCAGGATCAGGGTCCGGGCGCCGCAGCCATGCCCAATCCCCAGTTCCACCGCATATTCCCCGAAACCTCCGTTTTTAACGCCCTCTTCTATAAAAACAAACAGATCGTAGCGGTTCATGAGTTCCAGGAGATAGGCTTCGTCTATGGGCTTGAGGAAGCGCAGGTTATAGAGATCCGCGGGGATGCCCCGGGACGCGAGAATTTCCGCGGCCCCCAGGACCTGGGGATAGAGCCCCCCGGTAAAGGCCAGGCAGAGGGACGGGGCCTTTTCCGGGGCCGGGGAATTTCTGAGGATAAGGGTCCCCCGCCCCGGTTCCAGGGGGGCCGCCAGGGCCGCGTCATCCGGGGGGCAGGAGGCCTTGGGGTACCGGATGATGCAGGGGCCGTTCCGGGAGAGGGACCAGTCCAGCATGGCCCTTAGTTCCGCCTCCCCCGCGGGGGCCAGGATAGCGACATTCGGCACCGGGCGGAACAGGGCAATATCAAAAAGCCCCTGGTGGGTTTCCCCGTCATCACCCACAAAACCGGAACGATCCAGGACAAAGCTTACCGGCAGATTCTGGAGCGCCACGTCGTGGATAAGCTGATCCACCGCCCGCTGCATGAAGGTTGAATAGATGGCCGCCACCGGCCGAAGCCCCTGGGCCGCCAGCCCCGCCGCAAAGGTAACCCCATGCTCCTCCGCAATGCCGGCGTCAAAAAAACGCCCGGGAAATTCCGCCTTAAAGGGGGAAAGGCCCGTGCCCTTTTCCATGGCTGCGGTAACCGCCACCACCCGGGGGTCCCTCCGGCCCGCGTCCAGCAGGCCGCGGCTAAAACACTCCGTAAAGGAGACATCCCTGCGGCGTTCAAGCAGGCCCTCGGCAACCGAAAAGGAAGAGACCCCATGGTAAAGCCCGGGATCATCCTCGGCAAAGCCATAGCCCTTTCCCTTGCGGGTAATCACATGGACCACCACCGGCCGGTCCAGCTTCCGGACATCCTGTAATACATCGATGAGCCGCTGGATATGATGCCCCTCTATGGGACCCACATATTCAAAGCCCAGATCCACAAAAAAATTATCGGTATAGAAGATGGCCTTTACCGCCCGTTTCATCCTGACCACCGCGGCGTAAAAGACATCCCCAATAAGGGGCAGGCTTTTTGCCATGGAATCGAATCTGCGGCGGAAACTCTGGTATCTGCCCTTCATACTCAGGCGGCTAAGGTACTTTGAAAGGCCCCCCACATTGGGGCTTATGGACATCTTATTGTCGTTGAGGATAACCACCAGGGGCAGGGCAAGCTGCCCCGCGTGGGAGAGGCCCTCGTAGGCCAGACCCCCGGTCAGCGCGCCGTCCCCAATAACCGCCACCACCCGGCCCTGCCCTCCCCTTAGCCGCTCCCCGGCCAGGAGGCCCAGGGCGGCGGAGATGGCCGTAGAGGCGTGGCCCGTATCAAAGGCGTCGTGGGGGCTTTCGGAACGCTTGGGAAAGCCCGCGATGCCCCCGGCCCGGCGGAGGGTGGAAAAAACACCGGCCCGGCCGGTTAAAATCTTGTGGGCATAGCACTGATGCCCCACATCCCAGACTATCTTATCCCGGGGGGACTCAAAGACCCGGTGCAGGGCGATGGTAAGCTCCACCACCCCCAGGTTCGATGCCAAATGTCCCCCGTTCCGGCTGACCGTAGACACAATAAGGCCCCGAATTTCAGCGGCAAGCTGGTTTAACTCGGCGATATTGAATTTGAGGAGATCCGCCGGTTCATGAATTCGGGCTAAAAGGGATTCATTTTCACGCATATACCATAAATTAGAGCTGTTTCGTCATAGTTGACGGAGAAATACCTATTAAAAATATGCTGCTTTGGTCCGAATAGAACCGCGGCAAAACCCTCCCGCGGCTCCAAGAGGGTTATCGCTTATTCTTGTGTCGATTCTTTCTGAGCTTTTTCTTGCGTTTATGGGTTGCAATTTTTCTAAGTTTGCGCTTTCTTCCGCAGGGCACTTCATCGACTCCTTTACCTAAAGATAGCTCCTCTTGACCAAGCAGGCATAATTGCCTATGGAGCGGGAAACAGGATCAGTATG
>JAISOR010000091.1 GCA_031275535.1 Treponema sp.
TTTGCATAGATATGCAAAAAATCCTCGATTATCGGGCTCCTTTATGCAGTTTGCAGGGTATAAAAATTCACTTTTGTGAATTTTTATACGATTTTGCGCTGAAGCGCAACAAACTGCTAGTCCGGCCTGGGAAAAAAGCGGCAGCCCCGGAGCAATCCGGGGCTGTTTTTCTTTGCGATTGGAAGGCGGGGGTTAACCGCGGGGTGTCTTTATTTGCAGCAGCAGCTTTATGATATAAAGCTTTATATATATATGCAGAAGATCCTGCCTGCTTAGGCGCTGAAGCGCGGGGTTTTCGGCAATGATATTGGAGGTTATCTGCTCAAGGGCATCCGGAGTAATCCTGGCATTTTTCTGAAGCCGCAGGGTATGGCGCAGCCGCGCCCGGATCAGGGAATGGATATCTTCAATCAGATCTTCCCTGGCCCTTTTGTTGATTAACATGCCAAGACTGCCTTCGAGTTCGGCAAGGTAGGAATCCGGAGTATATCCGCCGGGTACCAATTTGGTTTCAATTTCTTTGGCGGAAGAATGTAATTCATGGGCCCAGGTTTCTTTCTCTGAGGATGGGGCGGCTTCGTTTTCATCCCTGTTGTCCCCATCTGCCTCGATTTTTGCGGCCCTCCGCCGTTTTCTTTTCCGGTTTTTAAAGAAAGCCATCAGGGCGGTAAAAAACGGAATAGAATACCAGAAGGGCAGAAGTATCCGGGTATCGGCTAAAAGGTCCTTTTGTTTTATAAAGAGCAGCGCCTCCAGGGGGATAAGTTTTCCTTTGTTAAAAAACCGCAATGATTCGGGGACGCCCTCCTGGGTCTGCTCCAATTCCATATAGACCAGGGGTAATTTTTGATCCTCCAGGACCGCCATCAGGGTGGGACTTAATTCGCCGGTATAATGCAGCAGCAGTTTCTCAAAGTCCTCGCTGTTTTCCATGGCTGGTTCGGTGCGGTATTCTTTTAACACCTTGAGCCAGCGTTTTAATATGGCCTTTCTTATCACCGGCCGGGCCTCCACAAGGAGCCCCGCGCAAAGGGGGAGGAGCCTGCTTTTTTTTACAAACCACTGTTCTTTATTTGGCCCATGGATGATGAGTAGTTCGGGCAGTTCATTTTTTTCGCATTCGGTAGTTTTTTGTTTTAACCAGGATTCCAGATCGTCCTGGGAATATTTTCCCAGCAGGGGAACCCCCTTGTTATTGGTAAAGCTGATTATCTTGTCCAGGGCATATAAATAGGGCTGCTTATTCAACTGCGATTCAAGGTTTTTAAAGGCCAGCTCCCTTTCTTTAGCCTTAGCCGCTTTTGTCCGGTAAAAGCTGTTGAGAATTTCAATAAGGTATACGGACTGGAGTATGGCGATATCCTCCGAAAGGTAGGCCGTTTTCTTTTTAATATCGTTTCGTACCATGTTGCAAAAATAGGCCCAAAAATAAAAAGAAAAATCCCCCGCCTCCTCCATATTATCCAGGCAGTCAAAGGGCCGCGTCAGGATATAATTGAGCATATCCCTTAACTGGCCCTCCTTCCCTTGAAGCTGGGGGCCGAGCTTATGCTGAAAATAGTCCTTGTTCCCGTGGCTGCGAAGATAGTTTCTTGTTTTTAACATCGCCGCCTCCATAAGCCGCCGGGGCATCATGGTTGATAAGACCAGGGCGCTGGGCATGTTTTCGGGGAAGAGAAGTTTTATAATCGGCAGCAGCGTGTTTTGGGGATTATCAAGGTAGGGAATAAGGTCAGGGCTGATACTCAGCGATCTGGTATGATCCTGGGGCAGGGTGATTGTGAGGGATTCCTCGCTGGGAAAGGGGAATTCCGCCGTATCGTCAATCAAGCGGTAGGCCTCCTGAATCAATTCAACATAAAAATGGAACATAAAAATGCGGGTTCCCGAGTCATCGGTCAGAAGGCGGCATTTTTCTTCTTCCACTAAGCGGGGTAATTCTTCCCATACTTTCCTGCTCGTGCCATCCTTCCAGGGAGCCCATTCCGGCCGTTCTTCGGCATAATGCAGGGCGTACTTCTCCAAAAAACCGACAAACGCATTAATGTCAATATAGGGCGAATGATTCTTATTCGCATAAGAGGTTAGGATGGCATATAAATCAGGCTTTTGAGGCATGTATTATATATACATGAAATTCGATAAAACTACAATAATTGGGCAGGGCAAAAGCATTTACTCTTTATCTGAGATACTTTACAGGAATTTCACCGGTACGGTGAGGAAATTCCTTGGGGTCCTGTCCGTGTAAAACCATAGGGACCCCCGGAGGGTCCCCCTATGGTTTACACGGACACCCCACCAGGGTTTTTCTCCACCGTACCGGTGCATTTTCTCCGGGGTATCCCGGATATACACAAAAAATTGCCCGGCCTTTCCTTACACGAGGGGAAGAGGCGGTTCCCTGTATAATCCGGGCACAATCGGCGGATTTTCCCGCCCCACGCGACGCTTTCTTCACTCCTCACCCTCCACCCTAATTCCAGGAGACTCCCTTATAGCTTAGCCTTACGGCCTGTTCCAGGGTCTCCATGACTCCCGGCCGGGCGGTCACGAGGCCCCGGTGTTTGAAGGGATCGTAGGGGAGGCCGGAGAAGGTCCGGCAGGGGTGACCGGTTTCCCGGAGCATCAGCAATCCCGCGGCTACATCGTAGGGCTGAAGGTCCACCTCCCAAAAGCCCTGGAAGTATCCCGCCGCCAGGTAACAGAGGTCCAGGGCGGCGGAGCCGTTTCGGCGTATGTCCCGGCAGTGTTTCAGGACCTCCCGGGCGGCGGTGAAGAAGCAATCCCAGGTATCCGGGGATCGATAGGGGGTCCCGGTGGCAATCAAGGCCCCCCGGGGGGGCAGGGCTTTGGCGGGGGGAAGGAGGACCCCGTTTCTAAAGGCCCCGCCGTCCCTCCGGGCGGTGAATAGCTCCCCGCCCACGGGCTTGTAGACCAGGCCCAGGGAGGGCCCCTCCTTGTCCCAGAGGGCGATGGATACGGCCCAGAACTCAAAACCGGAAAGGTAGTTGGTGGTCCCATCCAGGGGGTCCACGACCCAGGTGGCATCTTCTCCCAGGGACTGTTCCGTCTCCTCCCCGTAGAAGGCCGCCTGGGGCAAGGCCCGCTGCAAAATTTGCCGGATCCGCTTTTCCGATTCAAGATCAACAAAGGATACAAAGTCATGGTCCCCCTTGGGGTCGCCCCATCCGGGGCCCCGGCGGCGGAATTCGGAGAGTTGGAAGTCCCCGGCGGTCCGGGCGGCCTCCTCCATGGCGTTAAGCAACGGCCTGGCGTTTGCGCCGCCGGGGCCGGCAGCGGGGACAGTACCGGCAACGGGGGCTGTATAGGGCATGGGGAACCTCCTGGGACAATCTCTAAGCCTCATTTACGGGCTAATATGTAAAGGAACCTGTCCGGCGCCCGGGCTTGCCGGACCCTATTTAAGTTCCCCATCCATTTTTGCCTGCAGATTGGATTGAATGTACTTACGGATCTTTACCCGCACATCGGGATCGATCCGCTGGGTAAAAAGAATCACATATATTTTCTCAAGCCCGTCCATGCGGGAACCAAATACAATCCCTTCGGCTTTTAAAAGCATGCTTTGCAGTTTTATTTGAAT
>JAISOR010000095.1 GCA_031275535.1 Treponema sp.
CATTTTTGTAATCATTATATAAAGCATCAGCAGCATCCTGCAAATGTTTTTTCTGTTCTTCTTCACGAATAGAATGAATGATTTTTTCCATAATTAATATTTTTTGCGCCAATGGCAATGGATCAATTTTATTGATTATTTCTAGGGTTTCCACTCGGTCCTCCATAATTCACATACGAGGTATATAATAAATTATAATATTATTTGGCATTTATCGTCAATATATCCGCTGAACAAACATATCAAGTCCAAATTTGGGCAAATTCACTAATTCCTTTCTAATATGCCCTCCTCATGTTTGCCCCATGAATGAAGGAGGGCCCGGCTCATTCCTCCGCCGAGTAGAAACCGTCCTTCCAGTTGAAGCGCCCGGAGTTCGGCAGGGGGGCGGCGTTTTTTACCGCGGCCATGATGTCCTTGTAATCCCTTTTCCGGAGCGGCGGGCCGGATAGATCCAGAATAAAACGGCCGAACCCCGACTCTTTAAGAAAAGGAATCTTATCGACAATGGAAAAGGGTTTTTCCGGTACAACCAGGGAACCATCGGGACTACTGATAAGCCGGAACTGCTCATCCCTGCTGTCCCGGAAATTCCCAAAATCGTATACTCCGCTTAGATCCGCCCTGATGCGGAAAAGGGCCGGATAGGCAAATATGGTCAGAAAAACCGCCGGACGCCTGTCGGGGCTTATGGTCCGCTCCAGGTTCTGCCGGTTATTCTCCGGGGGGGATACCAGGGCGTCCGTTCCCAGGGACGCAATAAACGAGACCGCCCACCGGTTAAAGGCATACAAATAGGGCCCCGCAATGAGCGCCGGATTGGGCGCCCCGGTATTGCGAAAACAGGAAAAATGCCCCAGGTTGTTTACCACAAACTGACGGTACCCCAGCGCCATGAGCCGGGGTATTTCCCCGGCCCATAGCCCGTCCAGGGCTTGGGGAAAATAGGGATCCAAAACCAGGATGATTTCCCCGGGTGTAAAGGGCAGGGGCGGCTTTTTATCCCCCAAAAGGTATGCGGCGATCTTCCGGTTGTAACCAAGCATGACCCGGATGGGCCGTACCGACTGGATTATATAGAGGTCTTCGATCCGGGAAACCGCCACGTAAAGACCTTCCGGGAAACCGGCGCTTTCCTTCTTTTTTACCGGAGGCAGGTTTAGCTCCGGGGCCTTTTCCCGGCCGGGCAGCCGCCGGAAGGATTCCAGGTTCCGGGGAATAACCGGGCTGTACCGTTTGCTTATCGTCTTGGTTCGGATCAGGTAGACCGAGTCGCCAACGTCGAAACCCTGGGGAATGGATATCCAGAGGTTCCGTGAAGCCCCGGCTCCCGGCGCTTCCGGCTCTGCAAAGGTAATCTTATGGGATTGACGGTCCGAATCGTCGGCCCGGTGCAGCCTGATCGAATCCCCTATGCCGGGCATTAGCGCTCCCCAGGGGATAAGCCCCCGGCGGCCCGCGGCCTCTTCATCATCCTGGTTGGCGCCACCCTGTCCGGTCCCGCGGCTCCGGGCGCTGCCCTGGGCAAGGCCCTTCACTTTAAGGATGGTTCCCAGGGGAATACCCGCCCCGCCGTCCTGCTCGGGGTTAAGCCACTCCTGCCGTTCCGGGCTTTCCCCCGCCGAAGGGCGGGCCTGCGGATGGGGCTCCGCATACAGATAAAAGGCCGTCTTCCTCCGGGCAAAGTCGTTCCGCAGGATGGCAAGCCCTTCCTGAATACTTTTTTCCCTGTCCCCATCAAGCCCGTCGATCACCCGCCGGTATGCGGAAACTACGGTGCCCACATATTCGGCGCTTTTCATCCTGCCTTCAATCTTAAAGGAACGCACCCCGGCGTCGATCAAACCGGGAACCGCTTCGATTAGCTGCAGATCCGCGGGGCTAAAATAATACCCCGATGCGGAAGCTGTGGAATAGCGCCGGCGGCAGGCCTGGGTACACATACCCCGGTTGGCGGACTTGCCCCCCAGATAAGCGGAAAACAGACAGAGCCCCGAGGCGCTTACACAGAGGGCGCCATGGATAAAAACCTCCAGGGCTATATTGGTGTTATTCCGGATATCCCCGATTTCCCGGAGGCTTAATTCCCTTGCCAGCACCACCCGGGAAAAGCCCTGTTTGGAAAGAAGGTTCGCCCCCCGGGCGGAGGCCACATTCATCTGGGTAGAGGCGTGTAATTTTAGGGAAGGGAAATGATCCCGGACCATTTTGCCCATACCAAAGTCCTGGACAATAATGCCGTCGGGCCCCAGGGAAGCCAGATATTTGAGGAGCTGATATACCCTGTCCGCCTCCCGCTGTTCAAAGACCGTATTCACCGTTACATATAATTTACGGCCCATCCGGTGCAGGCTGCGAAGGGCGCCCTCAAACTGGGAATAGGCAAAATTGACGCTCCGAACCCTGGCGTTGAAATTTTTAAGCCCCAGATAAACCGCATCCGCCCCTTCCCCAATGGCCGCGTCCAAGGCTTCGGGGGATCCTGCGGGGGCGAGTAATTCTACGCTCTGTGCTACCATATCTGGCCCCCACGCCGTGCTGCCTGAACCGCCGGGACACGCTGCGCGTGGTTTTTCTGGGCGGGGGCGAGTAATTCTACGCTCTGTGCTACCATATCTGGCCCCCACGCCGTGCTGCCTGAACTGCCGGGACACGCTGCGCGTGGTTTTTCTGGGCGGGGGCGAGTAATTCTATAGATGTCATGGATGTACTATACCAAATTTTTGATGATAAGACTATAAACGTATTCCATGCGATGAAGGGCAGGAATAGCTATTACCATGAGGCAAGCCCGGTCCTTCACACTTTCTTCCGCTCAGGATACAATAAGCCATGTCTGGTCCCCCGGTTTTCCGCGGCCTCATTATCCATGCCTATGCGGACCCTCACCGGGATCGGCTTTTTTTTACCGGCCGCCTGGAGGATGGCCGGTCCTT
>JAISOR010000098.1 GCA_031275535.1 Treponema sp.
AGTTATCTGGAAGAGGATCCCCTGGCGGCGGATCACATTGACCTGTCCGGCGCGGTTATTGACGAACCGGACCTGAGCGGGGATATTACGGAAAATCCTGTTCAGGAACCTTCCCTGGAGAACATCTCCATTGATTTGGACCTGGAAGAATCGGAGGACCTGGAAATACCGGAAGATATAGAAGTATCAGAGGACCTGGAAATACCGGAAGATATAGAAGTATCGGAGGACCTGGGAGTATCGGAAGATATAGAAATATCGGAGGACCTGGAAATATCGGAAGATATAGAAATATCAGAGGACCTGGGAGTATCGGAAGAGTCGGAGGATCCGGATGTATCGGAAGGTATCGCCGGTGGGGAAATAAGCGAGGAAATCGGCTTTGAGATAGAGCTTGATGATGAGGAGGAATCCCCTCTTCCCGGTGGCGGGGAAGCTCCGGAAACCGGGGACGATGAAGAGCCGCCGGTCTCCATAAGTTTCGGAGACGTTTCCGAATCGGAGGAGCTAAAGCCTGAAGAAGAAAGCTTTGCCCAGGTAATCCCCGAAGGCTTTGTGGTTGAACCCGACGATTCCCAATCGGCCTTTGATACGGTGGATACCGGGGAAGCCCTGCAGGAAGAAGACCTGGATATCCTGGAGGGGGATACGGCCGACGAGTTATCTCCGGAAGCGGCGGCTGAAGAAAAGGGAACCAAAGAGGCGGATACAGGGGCCGGCGATTCCGGGGAAATGTCCTATATTCCCTCCAATATTAAGCATGAACTAAAAACCGTCCTTTCTTACATGGATCAGCTTTTGGAGTCCCTGCCTGAAGAAAAAATAGAAGAATTCGCAAAATCGGAATACTTCGAAACCTATAAAAAACTTTTTGAAGAACTGGGTTTAGTTTAATGGGTCTTTTAAGTAAAGCCCTTTCCAAAGAAAACGGGCTTTTAGACGAGATGGGAAAAGCTATGAGAGATCGCCTCCTGGGGCTCTCCCAGAAGAAGGCGTCCCCCTATACCGCCCTTAGTTTGCTTAAAGCCTATGGCTCTTTTCAAATAGGAATATGTCTTATCCTGAAAAAGAAGGCCTACGAAAGTTATACCTCCGTAGGCCTAGGGATGGAAAAGATCTCTATTCCCCAAACAGCGCTGGCCGGGGTGGAAGGGGGTTTTTATAAAATCGATGCCCCGGAACTCCTTTCCCTTAAATCCATGGGCCCCCGGATGACGCTCTGGGCATTCCCCCTGGATAATCAGAGGCCCTGCCGGCGGGTTCTTCTTCTGGCCGAAGAGGGCGGCTCCCTGTTTAATCCCCCGGCCATAGCCAGTATCGTATCCGACGCAAGGGACATATTTATCCTGCGGGAAGAAGAAACGGGGGAAGAGAAAAAGGAAGGGCCGGAAAAAACGGAAGACCTCTCCAAGGTGCTTACCCAGTACCATAAATTCTATCCTTCATTTCAAGGTATCGTTCTTGAGCCGCCGGACACGTTTGGGGAGGATGAAAAAGACGAGCTTTTCTGTCAAATTTCCGCCATGGTTTCGTCCTTTGCCACGGTGACTCCCCTCCCCTCCCGGCGAAGCCTTATCCTGTTCCCCAAATCCATGGATCGCGAACTGGTAATGCACCGGCTTATAAAGAGCCTTAAAGCAGAGGTCCTGTGTACCTTTGAAGCGGATAATCCGGACAGCGCGCTTGAACTGATACAGCCCTATATAGATGATTGAACGGCTGGCCCCCACGGGGAGCGGTTTCCCCACGGTCTATGTGGGGGAACAGGCCCTGCATTCCCGGTATAACCCCGCCGGAGAGGCGGAAAAATACATTAATTCCCTTGTATTGCGGGAGGGCTTGCTTTTTTTGATTCTGATAGAGCCCGGCCTGGGGTATATGATCCCCGTACTACGGAAACGGTTCCCCTCGGTCCCCATTATAAGCCTCCATGTTTCAAATTTTTTTGCGGACCCCGGGTTCCCGCCCGGCGCGGCCCGGGGGGAACCGCCCCAGGCCCTGGCCCCGGAGGCCCTACGGCCCGACGCGGCCTGGAACCCCGGAACCGGCATAGCCCTGGGGCGCTTTCTGGAGGAGCATATCCCCGACACCGGGGCCGCAGCTATCGGGCTTATCGAGTGGCGGCCTTCCCTGGCCGCCTATGGGGAAAGCTACCTTAAGATACTCTCGGAAACCGTGGAATTTATTAAACGAAGCGACGCCAACAAGAGGACCCTCCGCGGTTTTGGCCGGCGCTGGTTCAGAAACGTCTTTAAAAACATCAGACTCCTAAAACGGGTCCTCCGTTACAGCCCCGGAACCTTTCCCCTTATTATCACCGGCGCGGGACCGGGTCTGGAAGAGACCATCCCCCTGATACGGGAACGGAAAAAAAACGGGGCCCCCTTTATCCTGGCGGTTTCCTCCTCGGTCCCGGCCCTCCTGGCGGGGGATCTGGTCCCCGATCTGGTCCTCAGTACCGACGGCGGCGGCTGGGCCCTGTTCCACCTGTACGAAACGATCCGGGCCATGGCCGGGGGAAAACCCCTAGGCCTGGCGGCGGCCCTGAGCGCGGCCCTTCCCTCCCAATACGGGGACATCCCCTGGCTGCCCATAAGCGACGGGACGGATTGGCAGAACCTGGTCCTCAAAAGCCTCCATATTCCCTTTACCGCCCTGACCCAGCGGGGAACCGTCACCGCCGCGGCCCTGGATCTGGCCTTTCTGCTTACCAGGGGGAGGATCTTTATTACGGGGATGGATCTGGCCCACAGGGATATCCGGACCCATGCCCGGCCCTATGGGCTGGAGCGGTTCATCGAGGAAGGGGCCTCCCGGCTCAGGCCGGCCTATTCCCAATACTACGTCCGGTCCGCGGCCATTAGCGCCTCGGGAACCCATGCCATTTATGCCGCCTGGTTCAAGGGGCAGATGGCGGCCTATCCCCAGCGCCTCTTTTCCCTGGGAAACAACCACGCCGTTTTGAATTCCCTCAAAACCCCCGGGGAGGAGGTCTCCGCCGGGGCCGCGGAATTTCCGCGGGATACCATAACGGCGCTCCCCGTGGAAGATCCCGTAGAACTCGCCTCCCGTTCCCTCATAGGGGCCCTGTCGGATCCCCCCGGTTCCGCCGCCATCCGGCGGGAACTGGCGGACCTGCTGTTCCCGGATATGCCCCACCCAGCCCCGGGGGATCTTATTGAAGAGGTCCGGAATCTTACCGGACCTTACCGGGGAGGGGCCCCGGATGGATAGGGGATTCTTTTTTGAAAGAAACCTGCTGGCCCTGTCGAGGGGCGATCCCGGCCTCTGTTCCCGGCTTTCCACGGCGGAAACGACCCTGGGGCGGTATAAATTTATTGAATCCCGCTCGGGGGAGCCTATTCCCGCAACCCTGGATGCCTCGGGGACGGCCCATCCCCTGCATTCCCTGGTGGATCCCCGGAAGGAAGGGACCCGGCTGGCCGCAACCCTGGGGGACGAGGGCTTTTTAATCATCCTGGGCCTGGGCGGAGGTTTTCATGTGGCCGCAGCCCTGGAACGGGGGATCGAACAGGTTGTGGTGGTAGAGTACGATATTAACGGAATCGCGGAACTCTTAAGTTCCGGGGAATATATCCATATCTTTAACGATCCCCGGTTCCACCTGCTGGTCGATGCCCCGGCGGGACTGCTGGAACAGTACATCGTAGAACAGTACCAGCCGGCACTGTACGGGGGCATAGGGGTCCTCTCCCTGCGGACCAGGACCGACGGGCAGCCCCTGTTCAGGGAGGCCGGGGAGGCGGTTAAAGCCGCCATCGATACGGTTTCCGGGGATTATTCGGTCCAGGCCTATTTTGGAAAGCGGTGGTTTTCCAACATCATCAGGAACCTGCCCATGGCGGAAGCGCCGGCGGGCCCGGTCCCGCCGGTCCGCCATGCCGCCATATGCGCCGCGGGGCCATCCCTGGACATACAGCTTCCCCGCCTGGCGCAGCGCCGTTCCTCCCGCTTCCTCATCGCCACCGACACCTCCCTGCCGGCTTTACTTGGGGCGGGGCTTGAACCGGACGCGGTGATCTCCATCGACTGTCAACACATCAGTTATTACCACTTTATGGCCGGCCTCCCGGGCCGCATCCCCCTGTTCCTGGACCTGGCCAGCCCTCCCCTGGTAGCGTCCCGTTCAAGGGCGCTCCATTTCTTTTCCGGGGGACATCCCCTGACCCGTTATATCTCCCGGTATTGGAGGCCCTTCCCGGCGGTGGACACCTCCGGGGCAAACGTTACCTATGCGGCCCTGTCCCTGGCGGATACCCTGGGAGCCCGGGATATAGAACTCTACGGGGCGGATTTTTCCTATCCCCTGGGGCGGACCTATGCCCGGGGCACCTATTTATACCCCTATTTTGAGTACCGGCAAAGCCGGCTTAGCCCCCTGGAAGCCCTGTTTTCGAATTTCCTCTACCGGGGTCCCCTGAAACGCGTGGAGGGGGAGCATGCCTGGTACTACGAGACCCCCTCATTGACCAGGTACCGGAGGGGGATGGAAGAAAAGATCCCCGCCATCCGGGCAAAGGTACTTCCCGAGGCGGGCCTGGGAGCGCCTTTGCTGCCGGGGAAGATCCCACCGGGGGAATTTCCCGCCCCGCTCAGGATATTCTCCTCCGGGAAGGCGGCCATGGGGGCACGGGACTTCCTGGCCGGATACAGGGCCAGGATTGAGGCCCTGCCGCCCATGGAAAGAGGCATAGCGGCCTATCTCGAAGGCCTGGATCAGGAAGCGGGCCGGGTCTTTACCACCCTGCTTCCCGCGGCGGCGGCGATTAAACACCGTCAACCGGAATTAAGCCGCCGGGAGATCCTGGAGGAGGTAAAAGACTACTGTATTGAGGAATTGGGCCGGGTCCTATAGCCCCTAATACCAGGCAAAGGCCCCGTAGCCCACAAAGGAGCCCACATCATCCTCCGGGCCGGGGGGATCCGCTTCGGGATCGTCGAGGCTGGTCTGACCATCGATGCTGGTCTTATATGCCAGGAGTTCGGCCCTCTCCGCGCCCCGGGCCTGGGCAAAGCCCAGGGCCCCCAGGACCGCCCCCACCGAACAGGCGGACCGGTCCTGCCCGGCCCGCTCAAG
>JAISOR010000100.1 GCA_031275535.1 Treponema sp.
AAGGACCGGCAGGGTCAAGGCGGCGCCGGTCCGGATCGTCTTTATGCCGCCGATTGACCCCATGGACATCCCCGCGGGGGAACGGAGGAATGTGCTTGCGGAGCATGTCCAGGGGATAATCGCCGCCGCCCTGGAAAGCTAAGGCCCCGCGGCCCCTTGGAAACAGTCTCCCTTTGGGCGCTACATGATTCGAACATGTGACATCCACGGTGTAAACGTGGCGCTCTGACCAGCTGAGCTAAGCGCCCTGGGGGCAAAAAGCCCGCCGCTCATAATAAGCCGCTTAAGGAATCGGCATAAGGAGACAGGCAGAGCTTATCATATAGGGATATTTTTCGTCAACCTGCTTTTTCAGGATCCGGCAATTTTACCGTTGTTCAAAGCAGGCTTGTTGTAAAACCCTGTCTGGAAAAGAAACCCCGCCTTTGATACAATGGCCCCATATGGAATTAAATCAGGAATTTATCGACGGCCTTAAGGTCAACGAAGTGGCGCTGATGAAGCGCATTGCGGAACAGCTTGCGGTGAATCCGGGACAGGTTTCGGCGGTGATAAGCCTTTTGGAAGAGGGGAGTACGGTTCCCTTCATTGCCCGGTACCGGAAGGAAAAAACCGGAAGCCTGGATGAGGTCCAGGTCCGGGATGCGGCCCATCTTTTTTCCGGCGGAAAGAACCTGGAAACCCGGCGGCTGGAGATTATCCGGGGGATCTTTGAACAGGGGAAACTTACCGAGGCACTGTACGAAAACATCGCCCATGCCGCCACCCTGGCGGAGCTGGAAGACATCTACGCCCCCTATAAGCGGAAGAAGAAGACCCGGGGGATGATCGCCGCCGAAAAGGGCCTTGAGCCATTGGCGGAGGCCATGCTGGAACTGGAGGCAGAACCTCTCCGGGTCCGGGCGGCGGACTTTGTGGCGGTCAATGCCGAAAACCCGGAGTTGTCGGTGGCCTCCGTAGAAGAGGCCCTCCAGGGGGCCATGGACATTATCGCCGAGCGGATTGCCCAGGAGCCGGAGAACCGGGCGGCGGTAAAGACCTTCTACCTGGGGGATGGGCGGATCATCGTAAAGGGCGTTGGGGATGAGGAGGCCAGAAAGACCTCCACCTATCAGATGTACTGGGACTACACCGAATCCCTGGCCCAGATTAAGCCCCACCGGGTCCTGGCGGTAAACCGGGGGGAACGGGAGGGGGTTCTGGATGTTACCATTGATGTGGATGAAAATACCGCGGTGGAGCGGCTTCAGCATAAATACGTGATCCACAACGATTATCACCGTACCGCCATCGAGGACGGCCTCAAGCGGCTCCTCTCCCCGGCGGTGATCCGGGAAATACGGGGGGATCAGAGCGACGCCGCGGATGATCACGGCATTTCCGTATTCAGCCAAAACCTTAAGAATCTGCTTATGCAGCAGCCCATCAAGGGCACCCGGGTCCTGGGGATCGATCCCGGCATCCGGACCGGAACCAAGTGCGCCTTTCTGGACGATACCGGAAAATACCTGGGGCATTTTGTCCTTTACAACCATAAGGTAGAGGAGGCCAAATACCTGATCCTGGAGGGAATTAAGAACTACGATGTTCAACTCCTGGCGGTGGGAAACGGCACCGGCACCAGGGAGGTGCAGGAAATTGTCTCTGCGGTGATTGCCGAAAACAACCTGGAGGTCCTCTATACCGTGGTGGACGAGGACGGGGCGTCGGTGTATTCCGCCAGCGATATTGCCCGGGAGGAATTCCCCGATCTGGACCTGACTATCCGGGGGGCTATTTCGATTGGACGGCGCCTCCAGGATCCCCTGGCGGAGCTGGTCAAAATCGATCCCAAGTCCATTGGGGTAGGGCTCTATCAGCACGATGTAAACCAGAAAAAGCTCTCCGAAACCCTGGACGAGGTGGTTTCTTCGGTGGTGAACAATGTGGGGGTCAACCTCAACACCGCCAGCGCTTCCCTGCTCCGGTATGTGTCGGGGATTAACGGTTCCCTGGCCAAGCGGATCGTAAAATACCGGGACGAGAAGGGAAAGATCGCCAGCAGGGAAGAACTGACCACCGTTCCCGGCATGGGACCCAAGAGCTTTGAACAATGCGCGGGGTTCCTCAAAATTCCCGAAAGCGCCGATCCCCTGGATAACACCTGGGTCCACCCGGAAAATTACGGGATCGCCCGGAACATCAGAGACACCATAACCCTTACGGGGAACCTTTCGTCGGAGCTAAGCGCCCGGCTAAAAGAGCAGTACGGAGTGGGGGATACGACCCTAAGGGATATTGTGGAGGAGCTTAAAAAGCCCAACCGGGATCCCCGGGAGGGATACCCCAAACCGGTACTGCAGAAGGGGGTGGTTGCCTTTGAGGATCTCCACGAGGGGATGATGATCACCGGGAAAATAAAGAACGTCGTCGATTTTGGGGCCTTTGTGGACCTGGGAATAAAGGAGACCGCCCTGGTCCACATCTCGGAGATGGGCGATCATTTTGTAAAGGATCCCCTGGATGCGGTAAAGGTGGGGGATGTCCTGGAATTCCGGATCATCGGCCTTGACCAGGACCGGCGGCGGATCAGCCTTTCGAGGAAGAGCGAACCGAAGCGCGCCGAGGGCGGGCCGGACCGGCGGCCGGGAGAACAGGGCGCAGGAAAAGCCCCGGTCCGGGGCGGATCAGGGCCGGCGAAAAAGAAGCGTCCGGTGGTCCGGGCGGGCGGCCCCGTTTCTCCTGCCCCCGCCGCCGGGTCCTCCCCTGCCAGACCGCCGCATGATCCGGCGGATGCCCGCCGGCCCGGCGCCGGCCGTCCGGGGCCCGGCCATTCCGGCGCCGCGTATTCCTCCGGCGGCCGCTCCGGAGATGACGGGACCATGTATAACCCCTTTGCCGAGGCCTTTAAAAAAATGCAGGACCGGCGGGAAAAAAAATAGCCCTATGGAGATATTAGAGGAGGGCCTCCTGCGCCTGCGGCAGGGGGATCCCCATATTGACCGCCTCCTGGCAGCCAGGTTCGATGAGGTCCTCGGCCTCCTCAATAGATATATAGAAGAGATTGAGCTTTTTAATCCCGCCTATGGCCTGGTGGGGGCAAAGGATCGGCGGGACCTGGTGGTCAAACATATCCTCGATTCCCTCTGCCCCCTGGGGATTGTCTTCCGGCTCTTGCAGGGCGGCGGCCCCGTTGCGGACGTGGGTTCCGGCGCGGGGCTGCCGGGGATCCCCCTGGCCATAGCCCTGGGGGATTGTCCCTTTACCCTGATCGAGCGCATGGGCCGCCGGGCGGGATTCCTGCGGAACACCCTGGCGGTTCTGGGTCTTTCCCATGTCACGGTGGAGGAGGGGGAAATGGAGAAGGCCCCTGCCGGGCGCTTTTCCCTCATCACCCTAAGGGCCTTCCGCCCCCTGGAGCCGCCCATCCTCAAGGGCCTGTTCCGGCTCCTCCTTCCCGGGGGCGTCCTGGCCGCGTATAAGGGCCGGCGGGAAAAGCTTGCCGGGGAACTGGGGGCCCTCCCCGGCGGCTGGGAAGCCCTGCCCCTGGACGTGCCCTTCCTGGGGGAGGAACGGCATCTGCTTATCATCCGTCCCCGGTAAGAACGCCGCGGCCGGCGGCGTTCCGCGGTATTCAAGGCGAAAAATCTGAAGATCCCGCTATTGTTTTTCGACCCTGGTCATGATACCCTGAGCTACGGTTATGGCGAAAAAAATATTTTTTTCAATTAGGCGGCAGATATTTCTCTCAATGACTATAACCTCCCTTATCACCCTGCTTCTCTTTGCTTTATCCGCCCTGGTTATTGCCTATAATGGAATGTATACCCAGCTAATCGAAAGCCGCATTACCAGCATGAACTGGTTGTCCCTCAGGCTCAACATCAGTATTCGTTCTTATGAAGCCCAGTTCTATGAATATGAGGTAGATAAAGATTTCCGCAGCGTTGTTATAAACTGGGTATCCGGCGGCGAACTGGATCACCGGGGGCAGACCAACATACGCACGGTGTTTAATCGAAGCTTGACCGTCGACACTAATATTAAATCCATAGAAATATACAACCTCAATTCCGGTGAAACTTATATTTCCACCAGAGCAAGTTCGTACCTGATAAAAAACAAAACCTTTGATGATATCCGAAATCAGCAGGGTAATCCACCGCAGACGAATGTGGTGTTTGTTAAGAATCGGGACGAAATTCTTATTCTGCATCAGATGAATCAGTTTGAAACAGGCGAATCTTTGGCAATTATCCTCCTGCGAATGAAGAGCGGTGTATTCAGCGATTATATTACCAATGTTAAGGTAAATAGCGGCGAAGGAGTGTTGCTCATCAATGAACAGAATCAAATTTTGTTCAGGGATACTCCCAATATAGCGGCGGATTACCCTGAGGATCTTGATGCTTTACTAAGAAACAGCAGGGAAAGCAGCCCGGAACCTTATGTCCACAACAACAATTTCTTTTTTTACGCAGCTCCGGCAGGGGGAAAACTCCAGGTGGTCTATGTGGTCCCTAACGGCATTTTAACCGGAACCGTGCGGCAGACCTTATTTGCGGGAATTATTATTTCAATTATTGCGGTTATCCTGGGGCTTATACTATCCCTTATGTTCTCTAAAATCATAAGCAGGCCGATTATACGGCTCAGTGAAAAAATGCGGACCAGCACTATAAAAGATTATACTGACATAAACAATACCAGCAGAAAGGATGAAATTGGTTTACTCCAGAATAGTTTTGATGTAATGATACGTCGAAACCAGGAACTTATTTTAGAAGAGTATCAAAGCAATATCGAAAAACGCAATGCCCAGATTTGGGCTTTACAGGCGCAGATAAATCCCCACTTTATGCATAATACACTACAGGTTATCGGAGGCATGGTCTTAAAAAAGAAATCCCGTGAGGTTTACG
>JAISOR010000124.1 GCA_031275535.1 Treponema sp.
CTCCCCGAGCTGGGCGGGGGACTTTCCGTGATAGCCGGCAAATTCAACCCCCTGATACCCCGCCTTCGCCGTCAGTTCAAGGGCATGGGCAAAATCTTCTTCCACTTCTTCCTTAATGGACCACAACTGCAATGAAATATCCATGGTTATTCTCCCGTAAAAAAATTGAGAAAACTTCAGGAACCTCAACCGGGGTGTCCCGATCTTCCCCTGAGCTTATTTCCAGTCAAACAGGAGGCTTTCCCAAAACTTCAGTTTTTGGGAAAGCAACCTTAGATTTATTGGAAAAAGTGGGCTTTATGCCGCTTTTTCGGAAGCCTTTCCTAAAACCAACCGGGTTTTGGGAAAGGCTCACAGTATACCCATATATCGGTCCTTATTGTCCCGCACCTTATGGTAAACGTCAAAACAGTCGGAGGGTGAAACGACTTCCGTTAACAGCGGTTCCACCACGACAATACCTATTCCGCCATGTGCAGCCCGCCCATCACCACCGTTGCCATTCCCTATGAAGAAATCGGAACCATCACCATTTCCATGTTTTGGGAACGGCGGGAACAAAACCGCCATTACGACAAAATGGTTACCCTGAGCCCCTTTCTGGTGGATCGGAATTCGGTGCTTCCCCTGTCCCCCCGGGAATGACGATCCCCGTCCTGAAGCTCCCCCGCGAACCGGTGAAGGGGTTCTTGATATTCGATCCGGCTTCGAATAAAGAACAAAAATCGGTATTTTTCCGTCTTTTTGGCCCGGGACACGGGTGTTTTCCGGTTTTTTTATGTTTTTTGTTCCTCATTCCCCTTGTCGTCTTGCATTTTATCTGCATAGCGAATAGACTGGCCTCATGAAAAAGCGGCAAATTCCCGCCCGCCTGGTTCTGGAGGACGGTTCCGAATACGCAGGCTGGTCCTTCGGCAAGGCCCGATCCCAGGCGGGGGAAGTGGTTTTTACCACCGGCATGACCGGTTATCCCCAGTCCCTGACAGACCCCAGCTTCCGGGGGCAGATCCTGGTATCCACCTACCCCCTGGCGGGGAACTACGGCGTACCGGTCAACCCCAAAACCGTGGAGCCCTTTTTTGACGGGCAGGGGCTTCCCCTCCACCTTGAGTCCCCCCGGGTCCAGGTTTCGGCCTTTGTGGCGGCCGAGGCCTGCGAGGAACCCAGCCATTTCGCCTGCGGGGCCTCCCTTTCGGCGTGGCTTGAAAAAAACAACGTCCCCGGCATCTGCGGCATCGATACCCGGGCGCTTACGGAACGGCTGCGGGAATCGGGGGTGATGATGGGGAAGATCCTCGTGGAGGGGAGCCGGGAGGTAACCATGGATTCGGGGCTTTTCCCCCACCCGGTGGCGGATGTTTCCCCGGAGGAGGTCCGGACCTATTGCCCCGCGGGGGCGGAGGCCGGGGAAAAGCCGCCCCGGATAGCCCTGGTGGACTGCGGGGCCAAGGCGAATATCTATCGCTGCCTCCTCGCCCGGAAAGTCGAGATCGTCCGCATCCCCTGGAACCACGACCTGAGCGGCATAAACTACGACGGCCTCTTCCTCTCCAACGGCCCCGGGGACCCCAAGGCCTGCGGCAGAACCATCGCCCTGGTACGCCGGGCCTTTTCCATAGGAAAGCCCATCTTCGGCATCTGTTTGGGGAACCAGATCATGGCCCTGGCCGCCGGGGGGGACACCTACAAGCTCCCCTACGGCCACCGGGGCCAGAACCAGCCCTGCGTCGAGGCGGGGACCGGGAGAAGCGGCGCCGCCCCCCGGTGCTACATCACCAGCCAGAACCACGGCTACGCGGTCCGGGCGGAGACCCTCCCCAAAACCTGGGAGCCCTGGTTCATCAACGCCAACGACGGCACCGTCGAGGGGATCCGTTCCACCCAGGGCCCCTTCTCGGCGGTGCAGTTCCACCCCGAGGGCTGTCCGGGCCCCCGGGACACGGAGTTCCTCATCGACCGGTTTTTGGCGGAAGTGCGGCAAGGGATGGAAATTAAAAGTTAACGGGGTAAGAAACTGTTCCAAAACTGAAGTTTTGGAACAGCCTCAACGGGGAAAACGAAAATTTGGAAGGGACGGGAGGAGACGCCTATGGGAACCGTATACGCTGAAATTACCTTGAAGGATGCCGGGGGGGGCCGGCGTGGTTATATCACGGAACAGGAGGTCCTCCGGGGGGTCATTCCCCTGGAAGGCCCGGATCTCATCGTAGACCCGGTACAGCAGGTATTGACCGGCCCCCGCGGCGACGAAGTCCCCTGTATGGTCAATAGGACGGAACCGTGAATACCGCTTCATCCCCCCTCCCCGCCCATTCTTTACCGGTAAAAAAGGTGCTGCTCCTCGGTTCCGGGGGGCTCAAGATCGGCCAGGCCGGGGAGTTTGACTATTCCGGGTCCCAGGCCCTCAAGGCCCTGCGGGAGGAGGGGATCCGGACGATCCTCATCAACCCCAACATCGCCACCATCCAGACCAGCGAGGGCATGGCGGATTCCACCTATTTTTTGCCGGTAACCCCCGAATACGTGCGGCGGGTGATCGAAAAGGAAAGCCCCGACGGGATCCTCCTCTCCTTCGGGGGGCAGACCGCCCTGAACTGCGGGGTGGAACTTAACCGGGACGGGACCCTCTACAAATACGGGGTCCGGGTCCTGGGCACCCCGGTCAAGGCCATCGAAGACACCGAGGACCGGGAGCGCTTCGTGGAGCGGCTCAACGAGATCCAGGCCAAGACCCCCCGGAGTTACGCGGTTACCGACACCGACGGGGCGGTGGAGGCGGCGGAGCAGATCGGCTACCCCGTGATGGTCCGGGCGGCCTATGCCCTGGGGGGCTCCGGCTCGGGGATATGCCGGAACCAGGGGGACATCCGCCGCCGCTGCGACCGGGCCTTTGCCCACACCCCCCAGGTGCTGGTGGAGGAATGGCTCGGGGGCTGGAAGGAAATCGAATACGAGGTGGTCCGGGACCGCTTTGACAACTGTATTACCGTTTGCAATATGGAAAACTTCGATCCCCTGGGGATCCATACCGGGGAGAGCATCGTGGTAGCCCCTTCCCAGACCTTAACCGACGCGGAATACCACAAACTCCGGCGCATATCCATCGAGGTGATCCGCCGCCTGGGGATCATCGGGGAATGCAACATCCAGTACGCCCTGGACGTGCAAAGCGAAGATTACCGTATCATCGAGGTGAACGCCCGGCTTTCCCGGAGTTCCGCCCTAGCGTCAAAGGCCACGGGCTACCCCCTGGCCTTTGTGGCGGCAAAACTCGCCCTGGGGCATTCCCTGGTGGACATCGAGAACCGGATCACCCGGGCGACCAAATCCTGCTTCGAGCCCGCCCTGGATTACATCGTGGTCAAGGTGCCCCGGTGGGACCTGGCGAAATTCAAAAACGTGGAAAACCGCATCGGCTCGGAGATGAAGTCCGTGGGGGAGGTGATGTCCATAGGCAGGACCTTTGAGGAAGCCCTGCAAAAGGCCCTGCGGATGACCGGCATCGGCGCGCCGGGGCTTGCCGCGGACGAAACCTTCTGTGGCCCCGGGGCCCTGAATCTCCGGGAAGCCCTGTCCAAGCCCACGGACCGCCGGATATTCATCATCTACCGGGCCCTGGCCGAGGGCTGGACCGTGGAACGGATCCACCGGCTCACCAAAATCGACCCCTGGTTCCTCCATAAAATCGCCCGGGTCCTGCAGACGGAGCAGGCCTTAAAACAGGCAGGGGCCCGGGGAAAAGACCCTCCCCCGGCTGCCGCCCCCCCGCCGCGCTCCTCCCTCCTCACCCCGCATTTATTGGCCGAGGCCAAGCGGACGGGGTTCTCCGACGCCCGGATTGGGGAATTTTTGGGGATGGGGGAGATGGAGGTCCGGGCCCTCCGGGAGGAGTACCGGATCCGGCCCGCGGTCAAGCAGATCGACACCCTGGCGGCGGAGTACCCCGCCCGGACCAACTACCTCTACATGACCTACGGCGGGGCCGGGCAGGGGAGCGGCGCCAAGGACGACGCGGCCCCTTCGGGCCGGGGGGTGATGGTCCTCGGCTCCGGGGCCTACCGGATCGGGAGCAGCGTGGAGTTCGACTGGTGCTGCGTCAACGCGGTGGAAACCGTCCGGAAGCTGGGCCGCTATTCCATCATGGTGAACTGCAATCCCGAAACGGTTTCCACCGACTACGACATGTGCGACCGGCTCTACTTTGAGGAGCTGACCCTGGAGCGGATCCTGGACATCTACGAGCGGGAGCGGCCCGACGGCATGATCCTCTCCATGGGGGGGCAGATCCCCAACAACCTGGCCACCAGGCTCTTTACCGCGGGGGTCCTGATCTACGGTACCCGGCCTGAATCCATCGACATGGCCGAGGACCGGAACAAATTCTCCGCCCTGCTGGACCGGCTCCAGATCGAGCAGCCCGCGTGGCGGGAACTCACGGACCTGCCCGCGGCCAAAGCCTTTGCCGCCGAGGTGGGGTACCCGGTGCTGATCCGGCCCAGTTACGTCCTCTCCGGGGCGGCGATGAACGTGGCCTGGAACGACGAAAGCCTCGAGACCTTTTTGGGTTACGCGGCGGACGTTTCCGCGGAGCACCCGGTGGTGATCTCCAAGTTTGTGGAAAATTCCAAGGAAATTGAGATAGACGCCGTGGCCCGACGGGGGGAGATCCTCTTTCACGCCATCACCGAGCATGTGGAAAACGCCGGGGTCCATTCCGGGGATGCCACGGTGGTGCTCCCCGCCCAGCGGCTCTACATCGAGACCATCCGCAAGATCCGCAAGATCAGCAGCCAGATAGCCCAGGCCCTGGAAATCACCGGGCCCTTCAACATCCAGTTCCTGGCCCAGCGGAACCGGGTCCGGGTGATCGAGTGCAACCTCCGGTCCAGCCGGAGCTTCCCCTTCTGTTCCAAGGTCAGCCGGGTCAACATGATAGAAATGGCCGTCAAGGCCATGCTGGACGAGCCCGTAGAAAAGGCCCCCGCATCCACCCTGGACCTGGAATGGGTCGGGGTCAAGGCCGCCCAGTTCAGCTTCTCCCGGCTCCACGGGGCGGACCCCGTAACCGGGGTGGAGATGGCCTCCACCGGGGAGGTGGGCTGCATCGGCGGGGACCTCAACGACGCCTTCCTCAAGGCCCTGCTCTCGGTGGGCTACCGGATTCCCAAAAAACGGATCCTCCTCTCCACGGGCCCCATGGAAGACAAGCTCGACTTCCTCGATTCCGCCCGGCTCCTCATAGCCATGGACTACCGGCTCTGCGCCTCCCGGGGTACGGCAAAGTTCCTCACCGCCAACGGCGTTCCCGCGGAGGTCCTCAACTGGCCCCTGGAGTCCCGGGAGCCCAACATCGCCGGCTGCATCCGCCGCCGGGAGGTGGACATGATCATCAACATCCCCAAAAACAACCGGGAAACGGAGCTCCGAAACGACTACATCATCCGCCGTATGGCCATAGACTTCGACATCCCCCTCTTTACCAACATCAAAGTGGCCCGGCAATTCATCGACGCCCTGGCCTACCACCGGGAAAAGGGGGTGGAGATCAAGGCCTGGGAGGAGTACCAATAGCCGGGACGCGGCATTTTAAGGGGGAATTGGGCGCATCCTGCCGCGTGCGGCAGGAGCGGGCTTTTCGGGGCTTTGGCCCCGCCTGATACCCCCCGCGAACCGGTGAGGGGGTTGTTGAAACCATGCGGCGCGGCGTGCCGGGGCTGCTCCGTACCCCTCCAATCCCTTGGGCGGGGCCAAATTTCCGGCCGGGGCGCTTTTTTTGCATTTTTTTTAATTTTTTTTCAAAAAAACGAGATTTTTGGACCAAAGTGTGATATAATTATTACTGAGCCTTTTTTAGCGGCCCGCCTGGTCAAAGACCGGCCAACTCAAACACCACAGGAGGAGTCATGACTCACTCAGCATTACTTCATCACCTCTCCTCTATTTTTAATTTTCAATGTTCTGTTTTTCATTATCCCGCGATACTGTGTTGCCGGGGGGGGGGGGGGGGGGGGGGGGGGGGGGGGGGGGGGGGCGGG
>JAISOR010000135.1 GCA_031275535.1 Treponema sp.
CCTGGATCATGTATTCCCGAACCTGTTCCGCCCCGGTCATAACCGTATCCAGGTTACTGCCATAGACGTTTATCACCAGGCCCTCCCCTCCGGTTGCCAGGGAAAGCAGGTTGGACAAACCGCCGTTACTAAAGGTTCCCTTTAGGTCCGGAATACGCCGGGGGATCTCGTTTTGAAGCTGGTTCAGGATTTCCACCACATGGCGTTTCCGTTTACTAACCGGGGAAAGCTTGAGGGTCCCATGGGCCCTGTTTTGTTCGCTCCCGCTGTCAAAGGAACCGGCCTGCCCCACCACAAAATAGGAGGACTCCAGTTCCGGTACGAGCCGCCGGATCTCCTGTTCCAGGAAAAGCGTCTTTTCCCTGGTCATCTCCAGGGTATAGCCGCCGGGGGTTTCAAGGGAGACTTCGATTTCCGCCATATCCGTTTGGGCTAAAAATTCAAAACCCAAAAGCCGGAAGGAGAGGACGCTCAAGGCCAGCAGGACCAGGGTTCCTATCAAAAAGGACCTCCGGGAATTCAGGGCGCCCCGGAGGAACGATTGGTAGATCCGGGAAAGCCGGTCCATGCCCCGTTCCATGGGCTCCGCAATCTTCATGCCCAGATTTTTCTTTTCCTCCCTTTTTAGAAAAAGGGAACAGAGAAAGGGAACCACAATAATCGCCACAAACATAGAACAGAAGAGGGCAAAGATGATAGTCCAGGCCACATCCCGCAGGATGATCCCCGCCAGGCCGGATAAGAAAAGGATGGGGATAAAGGCCGCCAGGGTGGTCGCCGTGGAGGCCACCACCGCGGAACCGACCTCATCGGCACCCATGGACGCCGCCGGTCCGGCCTCCATGCCCTGATTAAAATGACGCTGGATATTTTCCAGCACCACGATGGAGGCGTCTACCACCATTCCGATAGCGGCGGTAAGTCCCCCCAGGGTTACCAGGTCCAGGCTTGAACCCTTGGCCCATAAACCGATAAAGGTAAAAAGGATCGACAGGGGAATGGCCAGCCCGATAATGAGGGTGGTATTCCGGTTGTGGAGGAAGAGAAACAAAACCAGGATCGCAAGCACGGCCCCTGCTATGGCGGATTGAAACACCGAATTCATGGAGGTGGAAATATTGCTGCTATCATCCTTTAGATAGAGGAAACTTATTCCCCCGGCGTGTTCCTTTTCCAGGTCCCCCAGGATCTTTCTGGCCTCCCGGCTGATAGTAATACTGTCGCCGCTCCTCTGCTTGGTTATAAAGAGTACCAGGGAATCCTTGCCGTCATTTATAACATAGTTTTCCCGGTCATCCTCCCGGATAGCTACATCGGCCACATTCTTTAAACGCACATACTGTCCGTCCCGAAAGGCAAGGACCTGATCCTCAATATCCCGGATGGATTCATACCGGCCCTCGGTGCGGATATTCAGGTTGTAGCCCTGGTAGATACCGTTTCCGCCGGGAAAGGACACATTGGAGGCGGGGATGATCCGGGCTATATCAAGCACCGAAAGGCCCAAACCCTGGAGCCGGTCTGGATCGGCGGAAATTTCCACCACCTCCCGGCTGTCGCCGTTAAGGTCCACCATAGCCACGCCGGAGATTCGGGACAGGCGGGGGATGATCTCGTCCCTGCAAAGGGTTGATAGTTCGCTCCGGCTGCCCTCTCCTTCTACCAGAATAGTCATAACAGGGAGTTGGGAGGTACTGTACTCAAAGATCACCGGAGGCCCCTCAAGGTCATCGGGCAGTTGGTCCATGGCCCGGTTTATTTTTTCCCGGATATCGGGGATCCTTTCGCTGGTATCCTCATCATAATTTAAGCTCAGGGTAATCAGGGACACGGAATTCCGGGAAACGGAATCCATCTCCTTTAAGCCCTCCAGGGTTCCCAGTACATCTTCCAGGGGATTGGTTATCTCTTCTTCAATATCCTCGGGACCCACCCCGGCCCAGGTGGTAATGATCACCAGGGTGGGCAGGTCCATGTTTGCAATAAGATTCCGGTTAAGGCTTAAACCCGCGATGACCCCGAAAACCAGGAGTACCACGAGGCTCATCAGAATAACCTTGGGGTGCTTAATTGCGTAATCGGCGATCTTCATGGCCGGGAGCCTCCGCCGGAACTTCCGCCGGGGATTCCCGGAGACCGGGAGAGGATGTTCAGCCGCTGGCCGGGAGAAATAAAGTGCTGCCCCTCCATGATAAATTCCAGGGAGCTGAAATCCCGGGGGACCTGAAAAACATCCTCATTAAAGAACTCCGGGGTAAATTCTACGAACTGCGCCTTTCCTTCGCCGTCTGCATACCAGAGACGGTTCCGGGAGCCCAGGACCTGGAAGGGAAGGTAATAGAGATCTTCCCGGCTTTCCAGGATAAAGGACACATTCACGAACATCCCCGGCCTAAGGCCCCGGGAGGCGCCGCCGGGGATACGGTACTCCACCAGGAAACTCCGGTTTTCCGGGGATACATAGGGGGCCATGCTCAGGGCCCGGAGGGTGAATTCCTCATCCCCCAGGGCGGGCACCCGCATCCGCACGGGCATGGTTTCCCAGTGTTCCACAAAGAACCGGTAATGTATTTCCGGAATTGCCGCCTTGATTCGCAGATCCTGCAGATCCCCCAGGGTTACCAGGGGGATGCCGGTATTTACCAGGCTGCCCTTTGTACTGTGGCGCATCAAAACAACCCCGTCTATGGGGGAGCGGATATTCGTATAGTCCCGGTTAAGCTGGGCTAACTCAAATTGGGCCCTGGCCGCCTCGTAGGCGGTGCGGGCCTCTTCATATTGCTGCCTGGTGGCGGCCTGATTGGTATAAAGATTGTCGATCCGTTCATAGGTTGACCGGGCGGTCAGATAGGCCGCCTGGGCCTGGAGATGGTTGAGATCATAGGGGGTGGAATCTACCTGGGCGATAAGCTGGTCCATGACAACCGGGGTTCCCGGGTCCGCCTCCAGCAGTGTCAGGGTTCCCGGAACCCGGGGGGTCAGGGTGATGAGGCTGCCCGTTTCCACCCGGCTGCTGATGCCGATGGTTTTTTCGATCCTTCCCCATTGGGGATACAGGGTAATTACCGGCGCCAGGAATTCCTCCGGATCTTCTCCGCTTTTTCGAAAGACAGACCAGATTACCAGCAGCAAAAGCAGAATCAGGACCAGGAAGATACTAAATTTAACGGGAGAAAAGGTCCATTTCTTGGGGGCTTTCATCGATATAAAAAACGCTCCTTTTGATTGGAAGGCGGGGGGCCATACCCCGTCGAACCGGAGGTTCGCGCTTGCCTCGGTTAAATTCACTACCACCGAAAAAGCTGTAAAACCACTCTTCGGATCGGGGTATGGCCCCCGCCAGTACTATAAATTTCCTATCCAACGAAGAATCTCGGGGCGTGCCCCGAGGTTCTTCATTGCATTTTATTTATATTTATAATAGAAAGAATATGCAAAAGAGGAAAGCATCAGGTTGCTCTATGCAATGTTTTATATGGTGGATCGGGGATGAAAGATACTGAAAAATGGGGCGCCGGGCGCGGTGTACTAATATTGCTTTTGGTCTTGTTTTTTCCGGCCCCGGTATGGACCCAAAATACCGCGGATCGGACCGGGGCATGGAACCGGGAACGGCTTTTATCCGCGGCCCTCCGGGGAAACAGCGCCTTTCGTTTGGCGGAAAGCCAGGGCCGGGAAGCCCGGTCGGTTCTTTCCGCCGCCAAGGCGAGCCGGCTGCCGGTTATACGGTTCAGTTCCAATTTAAGTTATCTTACCAATCCCCCCGGTGTTACCATCAAGGCCGGTTCCCTCTATCCAGGCGGGACCATAACGGCCCCCTCTCTTCCGGTCCCGGTTCCCATTCCTGCCCTGCCGGACCAGGATACTACCCTGAGCCTGGGCAAAAAGACCCACTACGAATTCAGCCTGAGCCTGGAACAGCCGGTTTTTACCTGGGGCCGGATACACAACTCCGTTAAAGCGGCGGATCTGGGGAACCAGGCTTCGGCGCTGCGGCTGGAACAGGAAGAACGGAATATCCGAACCATGCTGGACGTACATCTTTTTACCCTCAGTTACCTGGCCGAAATCCGGGAAGTCCTGGCGGAACAGCGCCGCAGCGCCGGCCGGCTTATTGTTATTTCCGAGGAAAGTTATGCCAACGGCTTCCTCCTTCAGGCGGACCTGCTTTCTTCCCGGCTTTTATCCGCAGAGGTTGCCTTGGGGGATTACGATATCCGGGAAGCCTGGGATTCGAGTTTCCTGGCGATCAAGACCTTAACCGGCATAACGGAGCTGGAACCCTCCGGCCTTCTTCTTCCTCCCCCGGACCATTCCGGCCGGGGGAGCCTGGGCTATTCCCGGGATGATAAGCCCCGGCTCTTTGCCCGAATCAAGGCCGGGAATCCGGGGCTCAAGCTGCTTTCGATTCAAACCCAGGTTACGGAAAAGACCCTCGCCGCCGCCAAGGGCCAGTCCTACGGCAAGCCCGAATTGGGGCTGTTCCTCCAGTTTTCCTACGCCGGGCCGGCCTTTCCCTTTGTGGAAAGCGGCTGGCAGGCCGACAACTCCGGCAATTTTACCGCCACCCTGGGGATCCGCAGCCTTCTCTTTGACGGCGGGGGGATGCATCAGACCATACGCCGGAAGGAGGAAGGGCTGGTCCAGGCCCGGCTGGAGGAGGAACGGGGCCTGCGGGATCTGGAGGAATTTCTGGAAAAGACCCTGCACCAGTTGGAGGTATCCCGATACCGGCAGGAATATCTGGCCCTGAAAATTGAGGCCTCGGCGGCCCAAAAAACCCAGGCCGAAACCGCCTGGAGGAACGGCTATGGAGAGGAGCGGGAATTCCTTGCCCAGGAACTCTCCTGGTACCAGGACAGGATAGCCCTGCTCCGGGAGGAACTGGCCGCCCTTGTTACGGCCCTGCAGTTGGAGAACCTTCTCGGGGAGCCGGGGGAAGGCTGAAAAGGGAGAAGCCCTTTAGCCCTTTATCCCCCCGGAGGTCAGGCCGGAAACAAAATACCGCTGGAAGAAAATGAATATCAGTATTACCGGAATCAGGCTGAGGACGGAGAGGGCAAATACATAGCCCCATTGGGTAAACTGGTGCTGCCCGAAGAACCCCGCTATGGCTATGGGCAGTGTCCGTTTGGCGTTATCATTGATGACGATGTTCGCCCAGGGGAATTCTTCCCAGGCCGTGAGAAAATTGAATATGCTGACCGATGCCACCGCCGGGCTGGCAAGGGGCAGGGCGATGTGGAAAAACACGGTGTAAACCGTACCCCCATCGATATATATGGCCTCGTCAAATTCATGGGGAATATTTTCAATGAACCCCCGGATCATAAAAGTAGAAAAGGGTAATACCCAGGCGGCATAGAAAGGGATCAATCCGCCTAGTTTATTTATGAAGTTGAATTTTACCGCCAGTTCATACTGGGGAACGATCAGGGTGGTTCCGGGGATTATCATGGTAAGGATGATGAAACCAAACAGCAGTCGTTTTCCCTTAAAGGAAAAACGGGCCAATATAAAGCTTAGGGCGGAAGCTGCCAAGGCTGCAATTCCTATGGTGAAGGTGGAAACAATAATACTGTTTAGAAAATTACGGTAGAAGCCCCCCTGCTGTATGATATACCGGAAATTTTCAAGGGTCATTTCGACAAGGGAAGGAAAAAAGCGGGGCGGGAATTCGTATAGGGCGCCGTTTGGTTTTAATGCAGTGCTTATCATATATATCATTGGCAGCGTAGATAAAAAAGCCCCGCTTAACAGTATGAGGTATAGTACAGCGGATACAATCATTTTTCGGCGTTTCATGATGACTCCTGCTGTTTCATCAGGCGGAATTGCAATGCCGCCAGGAATGCCAGCGCGAGGGCCACTATAAAGGAGAGGGCCGCAGAGTAGCCAAATTCGCCGGTACTAAAGGCTTTGTAATACATCCAGGTCAATATGGTTTCTGTTTGGTGGGCCGGCTGTCCGTTGGTTATCAGTTTTATCGACGTAAATACATTGAATCCCCCGATGGTGAGCATTACTAATATGAATAATACCGTATTTTTTATACCTGGCAGGGTTATATAGAAGAACTGCTGCACTACAGAAGCGCTGTCTATTTGGGCGACCTCGTATAACTCAACAGGAACGGATTGTAATGCGGCAAGAAATACGACCATATTCCATCCAATCCCCTTCCATATTCCCAGGAGCATGGAGACGGTTAAACTGCTCCACCGGGTATCAAGCCAATGTACATTACTTTCTGTCCAGTGCAGGACGGCACTTAAAAAATAATTCAACAACCCCTCTGTGTTGAATACATAACGGAACACCAGAGAAGCGATAACCCACGAAGTAATGACCGGAAGATAATATACAACCCGGAAACTTACTTTGAAACGATAAATGCGGTGTACCAGTAAAGCTACCAGCAGCCCCAGAGCCATCTGTCCCAGAACCGTGACTGTAGTATACACAAGGGTGTTGACGAACGCGATGCGAAAAATTTTATCTCCTAATACGGCTTGGTAGTTCTTTATGCCATTGAAGGTCTGATTCAGCATTGAACCAAAGTTCCATCTGAAAAAGCTCATGACAAACAGTTTTACTATCGGATACAGGGTAAACACGGAAAACATCAATAGTCCCGGTAAAAGCAGGGAGCCTATCTGTATTTTTGTTCTTGGTGAAAGATTCTTCATTTTTTACTCCACATGTGCCCGCCCATGCCACAAGGCTAGGACGGGCGCATGCCGTTGTCATGGCCTTAGCAACGCATCCCATTGCCGGGCCAATTCATTCATTGCGGTCTTTGCGTCTTTTTTACCGCTTATCACGGCGCTTACCTCCATGGCAAGCCCGTTGTCCATCTCGTTCCAGGCGGCTACCGTAGGACGGCTGCGGGCAGAGGCAAGGGCTTCGATAAAGGGGGCAAAATCCGCCTTTTTTACAATATCATTATTAAGGGCCGCCTTGTTTACCGGAATTTGTCCACACTTCGCCATCTCAGTTTGGGCAAATTCACCGGTCATGAATTGCATAAACCTCCATGCCGCTTCCTTGTGGGCGGAATTAAACATCGAAATATCCTCTCCGCCTAATACTGAGTGGGAACCTCCTTTTCCGGCGGGCATAGGCGCCGTGGCATACTCGAAATTCGGGTAGGCCCCGGCCAGTTCCGCAATTTTCCAAGGACCCTCCAGAATCATCATATAGCGGCCGGTTCCAAAGCCGTCGGTCATGGGGATATCTCCGCTATTCCACCCGGTTATGGCGCCCTGGGCATATAAGCCGGCCAGGGTTTCTATGGCCGCTATTGACTGGGCGCTGTTAATATAACCTGTGGCGCTCGTCTGTTCCGGATTGGTTAATTCTCCGCCGAAGCTCCAGATAAAGGGGCATAGATTCCAGCCGGAGAGGGCCGGTTCGTTATAACCCCATACCTGCTGACCCGCTGCATTTTTACCGGCTAGTTTTTTCGCGGTGGAAATAAATTCTTCCATGGTGGCGGGGGGGAAGATATTGGCGGCGGCAAAGGCCTGGGCATTATAGAACAGAATCTTCGTATTCGTGTTTAGCGCAAGACCATAATAATGTCCGCCGATTCTTGCCGTGGACATTGCGCTTTCCAGAAGGTTTCCGGCGGTGGATGTAAAGTCCGCCACCTCCGTATCAAGGGGCATCAAAATATTCATGGCGTGAAATTCCGGGATCCAGGCAGAGTCGAGCCTTGCCACGTCGGGCAGGGTTTTACTCTGTGCGCTGATGAGGATCTTATCGTGCAGATTGGCCCACTCGTGGGATACCGCATTGACCGTGATCCCCGGATTTTCTTTCTCGAATTGAGGTATCAATACCGTAACCAGGGTGTCGTTTTCCGGGGATTGTGCGCTATAGTGATGCCAAAATTGCAGGACGATCTCCTCCTGTCTGGCCTGACCGGCATGCCGCTGGCTTTCCGTATTCCTGGATGAACAGGTGGAAAAAACTATTCCGATAAAACACATGCCTAAAGCAAAGCTCTGTAATCTTAAATTCTTTGTCATAGTGTATCTCCATACATATAAATAACGTTATAAGCCTGCCGCCGCAGCCGGGGCAGGCTCAAATATCATAACGCCGCATTCCGGGATCTCGAGATTAAGTACCCCCGTATATGTCAGCAGATCGATATTATAAAAAAGATGGTTCTGGGTTATAGGCCGGGGTTCACAGGTAATACCGGATATAAGATCCGTATACCGTCTGTTTTCCATTACCGGCAGGGAAACATGTCGCCGCTCCCCGGCATTCAGAACCGTATAGATAAAGGAGCCCCCGTCTATCCAGCGTATAAACCCGTATACATCGCCTTCGCAAAGATTGGTACAAAACTTACCTTCCCGTACCGCAGGCTGGTTTTTTCGGATAAAAATTAGTTTCTTGTACCAGGCCAATAGATCGGCGTCTTGTTCCCCATCCCAAACCATGCAGCGGCGGCAGTCGGGATCGTTTGCACCGGCGATCCCCGCTTCATCACCATAAAAAATCGCGGGACTGCCGGGGAACATTATTTGAAACGCAGCCGCTAGTTTTAGTTTTTGTGTGTTACCGTCGCAGTCCTGGAGAAAACGGGGCGTATCGTGGCTGTCTAATAGATTGTAAAGGAAATGGTTTGTGGAAACATGGTATTTCGCCAATATTGAGTTTAGCCGCCCGTCCAGTTTTTCGGCGTTGATCTCTTTCTTTGCGACAAAGTCCAAAACGGCGTCCCTAAACTGGTAGCTCATTACGGTATCCATGGTACTCCCATCCAGCAACCGGGAGGCATCGCCCCAGGTTTCCCCCAGTAATAAAATATTGGGGTATTTCTGTTTTAATTCCATCCTTGCTAGTCGCCAGAGGTTCACATCAACCTCGTCCGCCACATCAAGCCGCCATCCGTCTATACCGGCGGCATCAACCCAATGGGACATGACCTTTAAAACAAAGGAGCGGACCTCCGGACTTGATGTATTCAGCTTGGGCATCCATTTGAAGTCCCCTACACATTCATAGCAATCGGCGGATATTTCTACGGGAAACCTTTTAATATAAAACCAATCCTTATATTTAGAGGCTTCCTGTTTTGCAAGTAAATCTTCAAAGGGGGCGAAATGTAC
>JAISOR010000223.1 GCA_031275535.1 Treponema sp.
CTCTCTTCACACCTCACTCTCATACTGCAAGCGGTACAAACTCGCATAGAGGCCGTTCCGGTCGATAAGGTCCTGATGCTTCCCCTCTTCAACCAGGCGTCCCCCGGAAAGAACCAGGATCCGGTCCGCATGGCGGATGGTGGAGAGGCGGTGGGCGATGACGACGGAAGTCCGGCCCGCCAGGACCCGCTGGAGCCCCATCTGGATAAGATGTTCCGTTTCGGTATCAATGGAACTGGTGGCTTCGTCCAGGATAACCACCGCGGGATTGTGGGCAATGACCCGGGCAAAACTGATAAGCTGCCGCTGGCCGGAAGAAATGTTGGCGGCCCCTTCGGAAAGCCGGGTTTGATACGCCTGGGGTAACCGGGAAATAAATTCGTGGGCATGTACCGCCCGGGCGGCCTCCTCCACTTCCCCATCCGAAAGGGGAAGCCCCAGGCGGATGTTCTCCGCCACGGCGCCGGAAAACAGGAACACATCCTGCAGGACCGGAAGCACCGAGCGCCGCAATTCCTCCAGGGGGATCTCCCGAATGGGGGTCCCGTCCAGCCGGATACAGCCGGAATCAATATCCCAGAGCCGGGCCAGGACATTGGTAATGGTGGTCTTCCCCGCCCCGGTATAACCCACAATGGCGATCATCTCTCCGGGGTTCACCCTAAAGCTCAAATTTTTCAGGATCTCCTCTCCCTTTTTATAGGAGAAGCACACATCCTCAAATTCAAGATGCCCCCGGACCAGGCCCTCCACCCGGCGGGTCCCCTGATCCGGGATAGCTTCTTCCGTATCCAGAAGCTTAAAGACCCGTTCCCCCCCGGCCATGGCGGACTGGAGGATCGTGTACTTCTCCGCAATATCCTGAACCGGGGAGTAGAACATCCCCACCAGGTTGATAAAGGCAATCAGCACCCCCAGGGAGAGGGAAAGGTTAAGAACCATGAGGGCGCCCACCGCAAGAACCGTCGCGGTGGTAAGGGTGGCCAGAAAATCGATGATGGGCCGGAAGGTGGCAAAGACGTACATCTCCCCCAGGTTGGCCGCCAGAAGTTCCCCGTTCCGTTCACTGAATTCCCGGAGGCTCTTCTTTTCCCCTAAAAAGAGCTGAACCACCTGTACCCCGGAGATCCGCTCCGAGAGATAGGAATTCACCCGGGAAGAGGCGATCCGCTGCCGCCTAAAGGCGTCCCGGGATTTAACCCGGCTTATGGTGGTAACCACCATCACCGGCGGCATGGTCAGGAGGACCACCGCCGCCAGTTTTGGCGAAAGGAACAGAAGGGTAATAAGGACCCCGATCATCACCGAGAAGTCTTTAAGAAAGGCCACCAGGACGGAGGTAAAAAATTCATTAATGGTCTCCACATCTCCGGTAAGCCGGGTTACGATCCGGCCCACGGGATGCCGGGAGAGGAAGGCCGTGGATTGGGAAGCGGTCTTTTTAAAAAGGGCCAGCCGCATGTCCTTCATAACCCGCTGTCCTATAAGGGTGGTAGTCCAGGTCTGGATAAAGGTAAACACAAAGACCAGGATCAGGATGATAAGCATTCCGGCGACCCCATAGAAGATGAGGGAAATATCCCTGCCCCGGAGGGCCCGGATCTCCGGGATGGAAAGGGCATAGAGATCGCCGGTCCTGATCGCCGCGGCGGCGTCCCCCCGGATAAAGAGCCCCTCATGGGCGGCCATCACCGCCAGGGCCGGATCATCCGGGCCGGGGACAAAGGCATACCACTGTTCGGTATCCAGGATCCCCAAAGACCGCAATTCCCCCTCAAGGTTCCCGCTGATCCGGGTATTCCGGCCCTGGGGAATGAACCCGTAGGGGTAGACCCGGACCGTGCCCGGCGTGGAGAGGAGCTTTTCCAGGGCATCCGCCGCTTCCGGTGAAAGCCCCTCCGGGGAACGGCGGCTCTCGAAGAGATCCTCCCGGATGGTAAAAAACCGGGCCAAAATGGCGCCGTCAATAAGGCGCTGTGTCAAAACGGGGATGAACAACTCCCCCAGGGTAGAAACGATCAGGGCCGCCACCATCAAAAGGGCCATAAGGCGGTAGGGTTTAAGATACGAGAGGATCCGCCTGACGATGAGGCCGTCATAGCCCTTTACCACCTCTTCGGTTTCAAAATACTCAGACACCGCCGGCCCCCAAAAGAGAAGAGTCCCCCTGCTCCAGCCGCTGCAGGGCCGCGGTCCGGGCGTAATAGCCCCCCCGGGCGGCCAGTTCCTGGGGGGAACCGTATTCCACAATCCGGCCCTTGTCCAGGACCAGTACCCGGTCCGCGTTCCTCAGGGTAGAAACCCGGTGGGATATAACGATGGCGGTCATGGCCCGGCCCTGCAGAAGCCGCTCCCGGCGGACCTCCAGAAGGGCCTGCAAGATCCGTTTCTCGGTCTCCACATCCACCGCGGAAAGGGCGTCGTCCAGAATAAGCAGCTCCGGCTCTACGATCACCGCCCGGGAAATGGCCACCCGCTGTTTCTGCCCCCCCGACAGGGTCAGCCCCCGCTCCCCTATAAGGGTATCCCAGCCATGGGAAAAGCCCGCCAGATCCCGGTCAATGGCGGAAAGGGCCGCCGCCCGGGCGATACGGTCATCGGAGGGATCCTCCAAACCATAGCCGATATTGAGCTTGATAGAATCGGAGAAGAGGTAGCTGTCCTGGGGAGTAATCCCAAAGAGGCGGCGAAGCTCCCGCAGGTCCCAGGCCCCCACCTCAAGGCCCTTAACCAGGACCGTTCCGGCCGGGGGATCTACCATCCGGGTCAGGGCCTTGATCAGGGTCGATTTCCCGGAACCGGTCCGGCCCAGGATCCCCACCATGGCGCCCTCTTCAATAGTAAGGCTGATATCCTCCAGCACCGGCTCTCCCCCGGGATAGGCAAAGCTAAGGTTCCGGATCTCTATTATGTGAACCGGTTCTTTTCCATGGTTAACAAGGGCCTCCGGCGTTTTGGGGTTTTCCGGCGAAACAATAGAGGGCCTGGTCTTCATCACCTCGTTTATCCGGCCCAGGCTTACGAGCCCCCGCTGGATTATATTGACCACAAAACCCGCGCCCATTAGGGGCCATATCAGCATCTGCAGATAGCTGAAGAGGACCACCAATTCGCCGGGGCTCATGAGGCCCTCCACCACCCGGCTCCCCCCCACCAGGAGCAGGATCAGGGAGGTGAGGCCGGAGAGAAAGGAGATGAGGGGGAAAAAGATCCCGTAGATCCGCACCAGCGCCATGTTGGCTTCCCGGTAATCATCGTTGGTGCCGGCGAATTTTTTGATGAACCACCATTCCTTGACAAAGGACTTTACCACCCGGATCCCCGCAAAGGTTTCCTGAACCGTATCGCTCATGGAGGAATAGGTCTCCTGGGCGCGGCGGAAGAGCTTTCCCACCACATGGCCGAACATGAGGATCAACAGGGTCACAAAGGGCAGGGGTATGACCGCCAGGGCCGCAGTCTGGGGGGCCTGGATAAAAATAATGATCAGAATGGAGGAGGCCATGACGGTTCCGTCTACCAGGGCCACCAGGCCCATACCGATAGCCATCCGGACCGCCCCCAGATCATTGGTGGCCCGGGCCATAAGGTCTCCGATTTTGTTCCTTTGGTAAAAATCATAGGAGAGGGTAAGGAGATGTTCAAAAAGCCGGTCCCGCATTTCCGCCTCTATGCGCCGGGCGGAACCGTGGATAAAATAACGCCATAAAAAACGGCCGGCGGAAATTATTCCCATCCCGCCGATCATGAAAAGGCAGAGGTGCAAGACACGGCGCCATTCAAAACTGCCCAGGGAAATAATGTCCACCACCCGGCGGGTAAACTGGGGGATCAGGACCTGGGCGGCGTCCGTTACAATCAGGCAGAGAAAGCCCAGGACATAGCGCCGGCGATACCGGCGAAGATAGGGCAGGATAGTCTTAAATTCCCTAAGAGGCACCTTTTGCATATTAAACTTTCTTTTGAGAAGAAGCTTCCTGTCTTTTTAAATCCGCGTCAAGTTTCGTGGACCAGATGTCCAGTTTTTTCTTAACCGTCTCCGCCTCATCCCGTTCTCCCATCAGGATATGGAGCCGCCGGAGGGCCGCCAAAAAGTTGATGCCCAGCTTAAAATCATCAATACGGTTGGTGGACAACTCATACCGTTCCCGGTACCGATCCGCGGCCTGCATGAGCAGTTTCTTGATCATCCGCAGGTGGTATACCGTGGGTTCATAATTGGGGGACCGGGGGTCCGTATTGACCACCGCGTTCTTTAAATCAAAGATATTTTTGGCCACCGCCGCAAAACGGCCTTCCAACTCCACAAAGGACCACTTCCATTTGGTATTATCCCCATAGGCGTCTTCCAGAAGCTGAATGGCCAGTCCCATCTTCCGAACCAAAAGGTACCGGCGGGACGCGTCTACGGAGGCCAGTTCCGTAAGCCGCTCCTCATAATCGGAAAAGGGGGCGTCCACATAGTTGCTTACCAGTTCTTCCATATAAATGAGGCCCTTGTACAGGGCCTTTCTTCCTTCATTAAGAGAATCCTCATTCTTTACCTTGAGCATGGCCAGGGAAACCCCGCTGACGATGATATAATTAGAGGCCAGGTTAACCATTTCATCAACCAGGGCAAGCCGCTTAAAAGTAGCGTCCTGGGGATCCTTCTGAATTACGGCCAGGAGGCTTCTTTCCCGGGCAAGGATGGCATCAATGGCGGTGCGGTAGGGTTTTATTTTTTCAGCATATTGATGCCGTTCCTCATTGGAAATCTTCGCCATGTCGCCTCCCCTTACCATATTTTGCCAGTAATTCGTCCGCATGGGCAAGAGCCGCGGCGCCGGACCCGCCGGCAAGCATCCGGGCAATCTCTTCCCGCCGTTCCCCGGTTTGCAGGACCTCCACGGTAGTTATGGTCCTTCCGGCGCTGGCCTTCTTTTCCACCTTTAGATGATTATCGGCCCGAACCGCGATACTGGCAAGATGGGTAACGCAAAAGATCTGCTTTAATTCGCCCATTTTAGCCAAATAATCCCCCACCGCCAGGGCTACTTCCCCGCCTATGCCCGTATCTATCTCATCAAAGACCAGGGTTTCCAGGGTATCCGCACCGGCCAGCACGGTTTTAATCGCCAGCATGAGCCGGGAAAGCTCGCCCCCGGAGGCGATCCGGGAAAGGTCCTTTAGCGGTTCCCCGGTATTGGCGGAAATGAGGAATTCCACCTCATCGGCGCCCCAGGGCCCGCATACCAGGCTCCCGCCTTTTCCCCGGGCCTCATCCCCCGCGGCGGAGACCGGCCCCTTGGGAGCAACCGATACGGAAAAACGGGCGTTGGGCATCCCCAGCTTTGCCAGGATGGCGCTTATCCGTTCTCCCAGTTTAAGGGCCGCCGCGGTCCGTTTGGCGCTTATGGCCGCGGCCCGGGCCGCCATATCCTTTTCCAGGGCCCCAATCTCCGAGGCCAGCTTTTCCCGGTTTTCTTCCGCGTTGGAGAGGGTCTCTATTTCGGCCTCCGCCTGGGTCCGGTAGGCCAGAATGGCTTCCTCGTCGGGGCCGTATTTCTTTTTAAGCCGGTAGAGCAGGGCCAGCCGTTCCTCCACTTCCTCAAGCCGCCGGGGATCGTATTTCAGGCCGTCCCGGTAGGAACGGAACTCCCGGGAAAGATCCTCCGTCTCATAGTAGAGATCCTCCATACGTTTCTGTAGGGGGGCAAGCTCCCCGTCTATGGCAAGGGCGTTCTCCAGGGCGGAGCGGGCCCGCCGGGCAAGGCTTAGGACCGAAGGGTCATTATCAAACAGGGCGGCGGAAACGCCCTGCACCAGGCCCGCCAGTTTTTCAAAGGACGAAAGCCGGGCGGACTCGCCCTCCAGGTCCCGGCTTTCCCCGATTTTGGGGGCCGCCCCGTTTATCTCCTCCACCGCATAATTCAAAATCTCCAGCCGGGCCTCCCGGTCCCGCTCGGAGCTAAGGGAGGCTTCCAGGGCCTTTCTCCGATCCGCCAGTTCCAGAAAGATCCGGTTAAACCGGAAGACCTCTTCCTCGATTCCCCAAAAACGATCCAGATACCTCCGGTGGGTTTCCTTACGCAGGAGCGACTCGTGGGTGTGCTGGCCGTGGAGATCGAAGAGCAGGGCCATGCACTCCGCCAAATCGTTCCGGGTCACCGGTACGTTCTGTATATAGATGGAACTGCGGCCCGAAAGTTTTATGTTCCGCCGGATGATGAGCCGCCCCTCGTCCAGGCCTATGTCCCGGCCCGCAAGCCAGTCCCGGACTTCCCGGTTTTCTTCCCCCACGGAGACCACCGCGGAAACCCCGGCCTCTTCGCTCCCGGTCCGGATCACGTCCGCATCGGCCTTGGCCCCCAATAGGAAGCTCAAGGACCCCACGATGATGGACTTTCCCGCCCCGGTTTCCCCGGTAAGAATATTGAGGCCCCTTTCAAAGGAAAGGGAGAGGCTCTCGACAAGGGCGTAATTTCGGATAGTCAGCTCTTCAAGCATGGGGACCTCCCCCGCCTTCCGGCGGTTCCGCCAAAGGGTCCGGTTCGGAAAACCCGGACCAATTCAGCTTGGTACGCAGGGCCTTATAAAACATCCTTCTGTCCGAGGCGATTAGCTGGGCCTGGCAGGGGGAACGGCGGATGTATATCCGGTCGTTGGGTTCCAGGGGTTCGGTCTCCTGGCCGTCTATGGTCAGGAGGACGCCGCTCCGCTGTTCCGCCTCAAGTTCCACAATCATCGTTTCATGGGCGGGGACCACCATGGGACGGTTAGACAGGGTAAAGGGGCAGATGGGATTGATGATCACCGCCTCCATTTCCGGGTCTAGGATCGGCCCCCCGGCGGCCACCGAATAGGCGGTGGAACCCGTGGGGGTGGCCACGATGAGGCCGTCGGAACGGTAATGGCCAAACCGGATATGCTCCGGGGAGGAACCGGGCCGGCCGTCCCCGCCTGTTTCCGCCTCCACATTCAGGCGGATAATCTTCGCTATCCCCAGGGCGGAAACAACCACCTCATTCAAACATATCCCCCGGTTTATGATCTCCCCCCGCCGTTCCACCCATACTTCCAGCATGAGCCTCCGGGAAATCACGGCGGCCCCCTCCATCCAGCGGTCAAAGACGGCGGCCCACTCCCGGGGATGCACCGCGGCGATAAAGCCCAGGGAACCCAGGTTGATGGGGAACAGGGGGACCCCCAGGGGCGCCATAGTCCGGGCGGCATACAACACGGTCCCGTCCCCCCCCAGGCTAAAGCAGAGCCCATAAGTGCCGGAGGCCTGAAATGTCTCTTTGGTTTCAAAGGCAAAGGAGGAGACCTCCACTCCCCGGCGGGAAAGCTCCCCCTCTATTTCATCCGCCAATGTCCGGGCATTGGCCTTATGGGGATTCACAATCAAAAGCGCCCGTGTCAGATCCATCCCTTGATCCCCTTATGGCAGCGTTACGATAAGTTTAGCGACTTTCCCGGTTTCCGATGCGCCAAGCCGGGGGTAGAGGGGGAAAAGCGCCGTCCTAAGGGACAGGGAGTAAGCGTCGGGACACAGGGCCGGCGGGACCGCCCCGGCGCCCATCAGGGTATCCTCAAAGGCATTTTCCACGGCAATATCCTTGCGCCTGGCATAGGCCTTTACATCCTTCATCCCGGTCTCAAGAATCAAGGGAAAGGCATAGTTATTATATTCCGTATTCCCGGCCTGCACAAACCGTTTATGCCGGGTCCGCAGGCTGGACTGGGTATACACCTGGGCGATTTCCTTCCGCTTTTCGAGGTTCCGGCCCGCTTCCTTGAATTGGACCACCGCCATGGCGGCGTTCAGATCCGGCAGGCCGTACTCCGGGGGCAGATCCGCCTGATTGCGCAGCACCGAGGCGTCCCGGCGGTTAGCCGCATAGAGAAGCGCCCCGCCGCCGCCGGTGAGCATGTCCTTTTCCTCCAGCCCCAGGATCGAAAGCGTCCCGGCCTGGACGGCGGCCCCCTCCCCTTCCGCCGGGATCGTGCCGTAACTCCGGGAACAATCCTCTATAAGCGGCAGCCCCAGGCCGCTTATGCCGGACATATCCGGCACAAAGCCCAGGGTATGGTGCAGGACAATGCACCGGGGACTGGCCTCCGTTTTACGGGCCAGGACGGCCTCAACGGTCTGGGGCCCCAGGCAGGGCAGGGCAGGAAGCACGTCGCCGTACAAGGGGACAAGCCGCATCCCCTCTATGACCCGTTTATAATACCGGGGAGACAGGGCGGATATGATAACCCCCTGGCCGTCCTCAAGGTTTAAGGCCTTAAGGGCTAAATAGAGGGCAATGGCGGGACTTCTAAGGGCAAGGCAATAATCATAGCCCAGATGCTCCCTGGCAATCTGCAGAAGACGCTGGGCATATTCCCCGGGTCCAATCTTATCCTCCACCATAGCAGTAAGAACCGCATCCATCTCCTTCCGCCTGATGGTTGGAGAATAGACTTCAATCTTCATGTTACACCTTCAAAGACGGGATATGCCGTTCTTAGGGCCCCTCGATACGAATCGGCGATCTTCCCCGCGGTCATCGTTTGAGGTCGGCGATCTTCTGTAATTCCCGGGGATTAAAGAGATCCCGGATATTCAGGATAATAAGATACCCCTGATCCTGACGGACGACCCCCTTGATATACTCCGCTCCGATGCCGCTGAGCATCTGGGGCGGCGGCTGAATATCCCCTTTTTCTATGGTTACCACCCGGGAAACCCGGTCTATAATGACCCCCAGCTTCATCCCATCAATATCAATGATGATAAAACCGGACAAAAGTTCATCATCCTCGGAATTAAGGACCTTCTTTAAATGGAACCGTTTATGTAAATTGATAATCGGTATTATTTCGCTGCGTAAATTGAAAATACCCTCTACATAGCTGGGAGCGTTAGGAATCGCCCTGATGGCCTGGACCCGGACGATCTCTTTAACATCCATTATGTTGATTCCATACAACTCTTCACCAAGCTGAAATGTGACTAATTGATTTTGGTCAGCCATAATATCTCCCTTTTAAACCGCTCTCCTTACAAGACAAGCATACAAACAGCGCTACCTTCCCCTATAACTTTACTATCGAATACATCTTTCTTCAAGCCATTAACCCAGTAA
>JAISOR010000292.1 GCA_031275535.1 Treponema sp.
TTATGGTGGAGGTGTTATACCCGTTCCCATTCCGAACACGGAAGTCAAGCCCTCTTACGCCGATGATACTGCCTTTCGAAAGGGTGGGAAAGTAGGTCATCGCCAGGCTTTTTTATTTGCCCTGTATCCCTTGAAGAAAAGGCCGTTAGATAGTACATTTATTTATGACATATAAATTCGGGGGTTAGGATCCAATGGAAAATGGGGTTAAAGGGGAGTTGTTATGGCGGATCAGAAACAATTAGTTACGTTCCAGCTCGGCGAGGAATTGTACGGGATTAATATAATGGATGTCAAGGAAATAGTCCGGGTCCAGGGGATCAGGGCGATTCCGAATGCCCCGGTCTATGTCGAAGGAATTTTTAACCTGCGCAGTGAAATAATCCCGATTATCAATTTGCATAAACGATTTCATCTCAAAAAGATCCTCAACTCAGAGGAAGACGAGCTCCTTTCGGGGTTTATTATCCTGGATATTGACGGTATGAAGCTGGGGGTTATTATCGACCGGGTCTCCCGGGTGGTAACCATCGAAAAAGAAGACGTCCAGCCCCCGCCGCAGATGCTCACCGGCATTGGGGCGGAGTATATCCAGGGGGTGGTCCGGCAGGAAAAGGGATACCTGATTATATTGGATATCCGGGACCTTTTTAATCCCAAGGAATTGCAGAAAATATCTGAACTGAGACGATAGACCCGACGGGAAGATAACGCCGGATTGCCGGAATTTGAGGTATTGCATGAAGATTGATGTCTATGCTCCGACTATCAGGCGCAGGGAGATGGATGCGGTTCTTACCGCCTTGGTGGAGGATAAAGTAGGGCCGGGGGAGCAGGCCCGGCTGCTCAGCGCCGGCGCCCGGGAGTATCTGCAATATGATTATGGTTTAGCCCTCCGGAGTCCCGCCATAGCCCTGCGGCTTGCCCTGGAATCCCTGGGCCTTGAGGACGGGCGGGGGGTCGTCATATCCGCCCTGTCCCCCCGGTACTATGTCCAGGTTATTGAAAGCCTGCGGCTCGTCCCCGTATACTGCGACGTTCTCCCCGCGACCTGCGTCATGGGGCCGGAAACCATCGAGGCGGCCCTGGGGGAAAAGCCCCCGGAGCTTGAGGTCCGCTGTATCGTGGTACACCATGTGCTGGGGTTTATGCCGGATATGCCCGCCATCACCGCCCTGGGGTTCCCGGTCATTGAGGATTGCTCCCGCGGTTACGGCGGCCTCCTGGGGGAGGCAAAGGCCGGTTCCTTCGGGACGCTGACCATTTTGGGGCTGGAGGAACGGGATATGCTGACCGCCGGCGGGGGGGCGCTTCTATACGCGGTAAACCGCCGGGACGCGGCGGTGCTGCGGAACCTGGACCTCCTGCCCGAATTTTGCCTCCCCGATATGAACGCCGCCATGGCGATGGTACAATTCCGGGAAGCGGCAAAAAACCTGCTGAAAAGAAAGGAAATCGCCCGGGCCTACACCCAGGCGGCCCTGCGGACCCGGCACAAGCGGTTCAGCGAAACCGAAGAAACGGAATACAACCACTACGCCTTTCCCCTGATTCTTGAAACCGGGGTTAAGGATGTTAAGGCCTATGCCCGGCGGAAGGAAATTGTCGTGGAAAGCGCCTTTGAAGATACCGCGGCCGCTGGTATTCCCCCGGCCCGGTGTCCGGAGAGTTATTCCCTGTCCTTACGGACGGTTCTGTTCCCCCTGTATCCACGGCTTGGGGCGTCGGAAATCGAGAAGGTGGTAAAGCTCATCATTTCCCTTCCCTAAATGGAGCAAAATTGGAATGCCGGAAATAAAGCGGGCGTTGTTGATCGTCAATCTCCACAAAATGAACGCTCCAATGCTGGCGGAAGAAATCACCCGGGAACTGCGCCGGAGAAACATTGAGGCGGCCTCCCTGGCCTATGAGGGTATGCCGGAATTGGAGCGGCACGTCCGGGATGACATCTGTTTCAGCCTGGGGGGGGGACGGTACGGTGCTTTATGCCGCCCGGACCACGGCCCCCCGGGGGACCCCCATTCTGCCCATCAACCTGGGGTCCCTGGGGTTTATTGCCGCGGTTCACCCCGGCGAATGGCTGGAGGTTTTTGACCGGTGGCTCCGCTCGGCCGCCCCTATTTCCCGGCGGTTCATGCTGGAAATAAGGGTGGAACGCCAGGGGCGGATCGTTGCCCGCTCCTCGTGCCTGAACGACGTGGTCATTTCCGCGTCGGGGATTGCCAAACTTATCCGGCTGCAGGTGGTGTCGGAGACCCCCGGGGATCGCATCCGGATAGGGCATTTCCGGTCCGACGGCCTCATCGTCGCCACCCCCACGGGGGCCACCGCCTATTCGGCGGCCGCCGGCGGGCCCATCCTGGACCCTGAAATAGAGGCGGTCATCATCAACCCCATCTGCCCCTTCACCCTGTCCAACCGCCCCATGGTGGTCCCCGCCCACGGGACCATCATCGTGGAGGTCGAGGAGGAGCAGCGGAGCGGGGTGCTCTTGACCGTGGACGGCCAGATAACCGAGCCGCTGGAGCCAAAGGACCGGATTGTTATACAGAAGGCCCCCTACCAGGCCCTGCTGATCGCGTCGGACCGGGAGGTTTTTTACCGGGTCCTCCGGTCTAAATTAAACTGGTCCGGAGGCCCCGATGCTTGAGGAACTTTCCGTGCGGAACTATGCCCTCATCGAGAACCTCACCCTCTCCTTTGAGAACGGCCTTAATATCCTTACCGGAGAAACCGGCGCGGGGAAGTCTATCATCGTGGGCTCTTTAAGTTTTTTATTGGGAGCCAAGGCGGACCCGGCGGTGATCCGTACCGGCAGCGACGAAGCCGCGGTCTCCGCGGTCATATCCGTGGATGAAAAAAATCAGGATCTCCGCGCCTGGCTTAAGGACCGGGAAATTGAAACCGATGAGGGCAGGCTCATCGTCCGCCGGAATATAAAATCTTCGGGCCGGGGTTCCATATATATTCAGAACGTGCCCCTGACCCGGACGGATCTGGCGGAGTCCATGGCCTGCCTCTTCGACCTCCACGGCCAGCACGCCCACGAGTCCCTCCTGCGGAAGGAAACCCACCGCCGCTATTTGGACCGCTTCGCGGGGCTTGAGGAAGAGGCGGCGGAATTCAACCGGGTTTTTCTTGATCTGGCGGAGCGCAAAAAGGCCCTGGAAACATCCCTTCAGCACGAGCGGGACCGGGAGGCGCGGATCGAGGTTCTGCAGTACGCGGTGGAGGAGATCCTCAAGGCCGCGCCCAAAAAAGGCGAAATCCGGGACCTGGAGGCCGAAGCGGCGCGGCTCGCGGATTTTGAAAAGCTGGCCGGCCAGGTAAACGGGGCGGCGGCGGTCCTTTTTGACGCGGAGGCTTCGGTACTCGGTTTGGCCCGCCGGGCCCGTTCCGCCCTGGAAGGGGCCGCGGCCATTGACGGGGAGCTTGGGACCCTGCATAAACGCCTGGAAGACCTCTACTATGAGGCGGAGGATCTGTCGGAAGAACTCCGTTCCTACCGGAACGGGCTGCGTTACGATCCGGAACGGCTGGAAGCGGTGGAAGAACGGCTCGCCCTGCTCTACCGCCTCAAAAAGAAGTACCCTTCCCCGGGGGCCGCGGCGGATGAGGAGGCCCTCCTCCGCTACCGGGATGAGGCGGAAAAGGAGATGGAGACCCTTCGCCGGGCCGAAGAAAACCGGGAAAAACTCAAGGCAGGGATCAACGCCCTGGAACGGGATATTGCCCTCCGGGCGGCGTCCTTGAGCGTCAAGCGGAAGGCCGGGGCCCTTAAATTGGGGGAAAAGATAACCGGGATCCTCATGAGCCTGGGTATGCCCCAGGCCCGGTTTTCCGCGGCCATACTCCCCAAGGGTCCCGGCCCGGGGCAGGGAAACCTGACCTGCGGCCCCTGGGGGGCGGAGGACGTGGAATTCCTCATTTCCGCCAATGCCGGGGAACCCCTCAAAGAACTTTTCCGGATAGCCTCGGGGGGGGAACTTTCCCGGGTGATGCTGGCGATTAAAACCGTCCTGGCCGATGCGGACACCATTGAGACCCTGGTCTTTGACGAGATTGACGCGGGCATCGGCGGGGAAGTGGCTCTTTCGGTAGGGGAATATCTGGTTAAGATCGGAAAACTAAAGCAGATCTTTTGCATCACCCACCTTGCCAGTATCGCGGTTCGTGCCGATAATCATTTAAGGGTGGAGAAGCGCGGCGAGGCGGGAAGGACCGTCACCACCGTATCGGCGTTAAACCCCCGGGAGCGGCGGGAAGAAATTGCCCGGATGCTGGCGGGGGATGCCGCCGCCCACGCCGCGCTGGCCCACGCGGACGAGCTCCTGGCCAAATACGGCCGGTCTGTTCCTTGAAGGGCGTAACCAGACCTGTCCGGCAGCCTTACCCAACGAGAGCGGAGTAATGTATGGCGAAAATTTCCAATGAGGAGCGCGGCCTCTATCTCGAAAAAACCAAGGCTTACCGGGAAGCCATTGGGACCATCCTCCAGGAGGAAAGAATAATCCTAACGGCGATTCAAAAGGAGCCGGAAAATGCCGCCTATAAGCGGATCGCCCTGGTGGATGAGATGCTTGACCTCGCTTCCCATTATATTATATTGAGTAATATTGCCCAGGTGGTGTTGAAGAATAAAAGCGAAGAAGCCTTGAATGACGGAAGAAAAGCCCTGTACAAGGGGATTATCTATCTGGAAGAAACCGTCGGTAACCTGGTGGACGCCCCCTTCTCGGAATATGAGGATAAACTGGCCGCCCTTGAACTGCTTGACGCCGACCGGCGCTATCTTTTGATCCGCAAGCTGGGGCTTGGCATCGAACTCCTGGAAAACGCCTATGGGGACAACACCAAGTGGCGCTGGTCCTTTGTGGATATGGAGGGCCGTTATGCCGCGGCGGCAAAAAACATACTGGATTTGAAAAAGGTGGTGGTCAATACGGATCCCCGGTCCCCCTATTACGAACCCACGGTGTATCACCTGCGGCTGGTCAAACAGCTCCTGGCCCAGGCGGCGGATCGATACCGGGAAATGTATGAGCTTTCCACCCACCGCATCGACGATTTTAGAATGGGGATTCATTTCCTGGACGCCCTCCGGCGGATCCATACGGTCCTGGGGGACCGGGAGGAAGCGGATCTGCTCAAGAAAAAATCCGATATTTGGTCCGCCAAGTTAGAGGCCGATTTACGAAGGGGGGGCGCTCCCGTGCTCAAGAAAGTGCAAGATGCGAACGTTGTCTCTTAAGGAATTTAAAAGCCTTTTCCCCTACTTTAAACGATACCGCCTGCGCTATTTGTGGGGCTTCGTATGCCTGGTGATAACCGACGCCGCCCAAATGGTGATCCCCCAATTCACCCGGCGGGCGGTGGATCTGATCGCTTCGGGGCATTTTAACTGGTACGCCATACTGGCCCTTGGGGGGAGCATGGTGGGGGTCATGGTCGTGTTGTCCGGGGGCCGTTTTTTGTGGCGCTATTTTATCCACGGTTCCTCCCGCCGCATTGAGGCGGAACTGCGGGAGCGGCTTTTTGCCCACCTCCTGACCCTGTCCTATGATTTTTACCAAAAAAACAAAATCGGGGATCTGATGGCCCGGGCCACCAATGATCTCAACGCGGTACGCCAGGCCATCAGCATGGGGCTCGTGGCCTTTGTGGACGGGACCATGATGGCCCTGGCGATTCTGGTGATTGTTTTCATCCAGGACGCCCCAACCGCCCTTCCCGCGGTTATTCCCCTCCCCCTGATTACCGCCTTGATCCTCCTTTTTGGAAACGCCGTGGGCAAGCGTTTCCAGCGGGCCCAGGAGACCTACTCCGGCATGAGCGATACCGCCCAGGAAACCTTTGCGGGCATCCGGGTGATAAAGTCCTTTGTCAAGGAATGGTGGTTCATCAAGAAATTCGCCGATACCAACGATGATTACCGGGAAGCCAATATGTCGCTGGTCAAGGTTTTCGGCATTTTTTTCCCCCTGATTTCCTTTCTTTCGGGGCTTACCACCCTGATCGTCCTCCTTGTAGGGGGAGGACGGGTGGTGGAGGGGAGCATGAGCCCCGGGGACCTGGTGGCCCTTTTCAGCTACCTCCAGATGCTGATATGGCCCCTGATTGGGGCGGGGTTTATGGTGAATATGATCCAGCGGGGGGCGGTGAGTTTGGCCCGGGTAAATGAGATTCTGGGAACGGTCCCCGCCATCAGTTCCCCGGAACACCCCGGTACGCCCCGCTTGCCCCGGGGGGAAAACGCGGTGGAACTGCGGCATCTGAGTTTTTCCTATGCCCCGGGGATCACGGTGCTGGATGATCTCAGCCTTACCATACGCCGGGGAACCGTCACCGGGCTCCTCGGCAGGACCGGTTCGGGCAAGTCCACCCTCATCAAAACCCTGACCCGGATGGTTGATCCCCCGGCGGGGAGCGTGTTCGTGTACGGCCTGGACGTGCGGGAGTGGGACCTGGATGAACTCAGGCGCCTTTTCGGGGTAACCCCCCAGGACAGTTACCTTTTTTCCGATTCCATTAAACAGAATATCCGGTACGGCCTGGAAAAGAGCCCCGCCGGGGCGGAGGATGAGGAGCCGCTGCTGAGAAAGGCGGCGGCCCTTTCCGTCATAGACCGGGATCTGGAAACCTTTCATCAGGGCTGGGATACGGTCATCGGGGAACGGGGGCTTACCTTGTCGGGGGGGCAGAAACAACGGGTTGCCGTTTCCCGGGCGCTTATCGGGACCCCGGATATCCTCATCCTGGACGACTCCCTCTCGGCGGTGGACGCCGAAACCGAAAAACGGGTCCTCACGGGGCTGCTACAGGAGCGCCGGGGCTTGACCACGGTCATCGTGTCCCACCGGGTTTCGGCCCTGGGCTACGCCGATCAGGTGGTGGTCCTGGAAAAGGGCCGGATCTCCGAATACGGCAGCCCCCAGGAACTGGCCGGCCGGGGCGGTTTCTACGCCCGGATGGCGGCCCTGCAGCAGCTCGCCGCCGGGGGCAGGCTTGGGGAAGGAAAAGGCGGCAGCGATGGCTGAGTATTTTGAAGTTGAGGAAGTGGTCAAGGGTTATGACAGCGGCATCGTCCGCCGGATCCTCTCCTACGTGAAACCCTACCGGGCCCTGGCGCTCATCACCATCCTCGCCCTGGCCGTCTCTACCCTGGGGGAACTCCTGATCCCGGTCCTGGAGCAGCGGCTCATCGACGGCGCCATCCTGGCCCGGTTTTTCGCGATCTCCGCCGGCGCGGTGTCCCGGGAAAGGGACCATTTGGACGGGGAAACCCGGGACGGCCTGGACCGGCTCCTCTCGGCCCCCCGGGTCTTTAGGGCAGGGGCTTTTATCTTTATCCCCCAGGATCAGAACACCCGGATCTCCGGCCGTCTTGAGGAGGCCCTCAAGACCCGGGGGCTTTTGACCGCGGATCAATGGTATGGGTTTTCCCGTGCCCCGGGGGATCCCGCCGGGCAGGTTATCGAAGATCACCGGGAGCTTTTTATTTTGGAGGGGGACGCCGCGGCTATCCGGACCGGGGACCTCTATTCCCTTTCGGTTTCGGAGATCCGCGCGGTCCGGGGCCGGGATCTTGCGGTGATATTCCGGGTGGTCCTGTTTTTGTTTTTGATCCTGGTTTTGGTGTTTGTCTTTACCTTTATCCAAACCTGGACCACCAGCCTCATCGGCCAGCGGGTTATGAAGGATATACGCCTGGAACTTTTCAGAAAAACCGCTTCCCAATCCACGGATTTCCTCTCCCGGCACCCGGTGGGCCGTATCGTAACCCGGCTTACCGGAGACGTGGAAACCATTAACGAATTTTTCACCTCCGTCCTGGTGGCCTTTATCAAGGACCTGTCCATTATGGCCGGGGCCCTGGTTACCCTCTTTTTTCTTTCCCCCCGCCTGGCGGCGGTGGTTCTGGTAACCATGTCCCCGGTGGCGGTGATCACCGCCATAAGCCGGGTCCGGGCCCGGGACGCCTTCCGGCGGCAGCGGACCGCCTCCTCCCGGGTGAACGCCTACCTTTCGGAACGCCTCTCCGGGGTCCAGGTGGTGCAGCTTTTTTTGGGGGGGCGGAAAAGCCGCGGGGAATTCGGCGAACGGAACCAGGAGTACCTCCGGGCGAATCTGGAGGAAATGTACGTGTTTGCCGTTTTCAGGCCCCTGATTGATTTTTTCGCCACCCTAACGGCCGCCACGGTTATTGTGGCGGGGGCTTCCATGGTACTCTCCCTCTCCCTTTCCCTGGGGGTGCTGATCGCCTTTATAAACCTGGTGGCGATGTTCTATTCCCCGGTCATGGACATCGCGGAAAAATACACCCTCCTCCAGTCGGCCATGGCCGGGGGGGAGCGGGTGTTCAAACTTTTGGATACCCGGGAGGCGATCCCCGACCGGGGGACCAGATCCGTCGAGGGGATGGTCCGGGGGCATATCGAATTTGAGGATGTCCGTTTTTCCTATAAAAAAGGGGAGGAGATCCTGCGGGGCCTCAGCTTCACCGTCAATCCCGGCGAGATGGCCGCCATCGTGGGCTATACCGGGGCGGGCAAAACCACCATCACCAACGTGCTGGCCCGGCTTTGGGATATAGATTCCGGCCACATCCGGCTTGACGGCATCCCTATCAGGGACATTCCCCTGCCGGAACTGCGGCGGTCGGTGCTGCCGGTCCTGCAGGAGGTGTTTCTGTTTTCCGGCACCGTGGCGGAAAATATCAGCCTGGGGCTGCCCCTTTCGGAAAAGGAGATCGAGGCGGCGGCCCGGGCGGTTCATGCCCATGAGTTTATTTCCCGGCTGCCCCAGGGCTACCGGACCAAACTCTCCGAAGGGGCCGCCAATATTTCTTCCGGCCAGCGGCAGCTTATCAGTTTTGCCCGGGTTATCGCCCACAACCCGGCCATCGTGGTCCTGGACGAAGCCACCAGTTCCATTGATACCGAAACGGAACACCTCATCCAACTGGGGATCCAGCGGGTGCTGGCGGGGCGGACCTCCCTGGTGATCGCCCACCGGCTTTCCACCATCCGGCACGCGGACCGGATCCTGGTCCTCTCCGGGGGGGTCCTGGCGGAGGAGGGCACGCACCAGGAACTCATCGACCGGAACGGCCTCTACGCGGGGCTGTACCGGCTTCAATACACCGATGAACGGGACCTATAACGCGGAAAAGGCCTCGTCCGCCGCGTCCAGGGTGGTTTGGATGTCCCCGTCGCTGAGGGAATAGTTGAGGAAGTGGTTGTGGTGGTTGGTGAGGTATATGCCCCGCTTGACCATTTCCGCGATCCACCGCTGGTGGAGCAGCAGGGCCGGGGTTTTGCCGTCCAAACCGGCGTCGTCCAGGCGCAGGTAAAAAAGGGCGGGCATCCCCGAAACGTGCAGGGTAAAGCCGTGTTTTTTTGCCGCGGCAATGAGCCCCTGGGTGAGTTTGGTTCCCTTTTCGTGGAGGACCTGGGGGAGATTGAGGCTTTTCATCTTTTCGATGCAGGCGATGCCCGCGGCAAAGGGGACGGCGGAGAGCCAGTAGCTCCCGGTAAAGGTGAGGCCGCTTACGGTATTGCGGAGGAATTCCCCGCCGCAGAGGGCGCTCACATTGTAGCCGTTGGCCAGGGCCTTGCAGAAACAGATCAGGTCCGCCCGGAAGCCGAAAAAGCGGTCGCTTCCGGCCAGATCCAGCCGGAAGCCCGCCCGGACATCGTCCAGGATGAGGATGGTCCCCGTGTCGGTGCAGAGCTTGCGGACCTTCCGCCAAAAACCGTCGGCGGGCAGTTCGTTGTCCGCGAAGTTGCCGTGGAGGTAGGGCTGGGAAATCAGCGCCGCGATTTCCCCCTGATGCTCCTCAAACACCTCGGCGAGTTTTTCATAGTCGTTCCAGGGCACGTAGAGGCTGTTGGCCACGTCCTCCTCCAGGATCCCCGGGTAATCGACCTTTTGGGTCCAGGGGGCCACCCCGTGGTAATACCCCTTAAAAAAGACGATTTTTTTCCGGCGGGTGTGGGCCCGGGCGGTCAGAACCGCCAGGGTGGTGGCGTCCCCCCCGTTTTTCATAAAAAAGGCCCAATCCGCGGAGGCCACCGTATCGGTGAGGAGTTCCGCGAAATCGATCATTTTGGAGGAAGGGGCGGTAACGCAGTCCCCCTTTTCCCGCTGTTTTGCCGCGGCCCTGTCCACATCCGGGTCGTTATACCCCAGCACGTTAGGCCCGTAGGCGCACATATAGTCGATAAAACGGTTGCCGTCCACGTCCCAAAAGTAACTCCCCTGAGCCCGTTCCGAAAAAAAGGGGAAGGCCGTAACCGGCACAAAACAGCCCTCCGCCGGGCCCTGGTGGCCGTAGATCCCCGAGGGGATCACCCGTAATGCCCGCTTAAAGGCTTCGGCGCTTTTGGTATAGGTATAAACCGGAAAACTCATCGCTACCCCCCGGGACCTCTACCGGCGTTGTCCGGAACCGCGGTTTTCCTGCCGCGTTCCCCTCAAGGCCGGAATGTAAAGGGCCCCTACGTCAAATAAAAGGCCGCCCGGTCCAGCAGACGGTTTACATTGTCCAGCATCCCCAGATTGCCCCGCATGGAGATTAAGCCCTGCCCCACGCAGGCCAGGGCGTTCACCTTGCCGTCGAAAAGCTGCCGCGCCAGGCTTAAACTCTCAAACTCCATCACGGCATGGTAGTGTTCGGGAATCTCCCGGGAAGTGGTCAGGCAGTGGTCCCTGACCTGAATGGCGGCCCTGGGTCCCCCGGTGACGGATAATACCACCGTCCCGTCGGGGATATTGGAAGCGGTGAACCGGCCGATGGAATCATGGTTGCCGATCTGGGAGAGGGTCCGGGCGATCACAAAAAACATGATAACCGTACCGGCGTTAACAAAGCCGGGATCGGAAACCTCCGCCGGGGGCCGCAGATAGCCTTCCAGGATTTTGGTGAGTTTGGTAAAGGTATGGGTGAGGAATTTGAGTTTCGTAAAACCTTTGCTGGGAATGGGGGTTACCGTGCCGTCGATAAGGCCGTTAAATTTTTCACATCCCGAAAAGGGCAGCCTGATGTCGCAGGGCCCGTCCCCAATCCGGGCGGTACAGCCCTGGGCCGTAAACGCGAGGGTCATGGCCGGCCCGTTTTTTACGGTAAAACCCACCACCAGGGGTTTGTCCCCGGGAAGGGAGGAGACAAGCTCCTTTGCCTCCGGCGCAAGGGCGCAGAGGTCCTCCATTCCCCCTAAAATACCATACAGGTTGATATAGGCGAGGGTTACGGGATCTTTCATGAATGTTTCCGCCTCCTCGGTAATTCGAGCTTAGTCAGGAAAGGGCGCTCTGTCAAGGGGCCGGGCGGTTACTTTTTGCCTTATCCGCGAAAGCCGCGGGGGAGCGGGAATACCCCCCGTGAGCTCGCCTGTAGAATTCGCCTATGGAGCCCGGAGACCGGTCTCCTCCGGCG
>JAISOR010000294.1 GCA_031275535.1 Treponema sp.
TTAGATCTCCCTAATCTCCGGCGACTTGAGCACCCCCTGGGGCCAGAAACGGTACTCGTAGGTCCAGGCGGAACCGGCGGAGCGCCAGGAGTTGGGGCCCCACCAGAAACCGGGGTCCCGGATATTGGCGTGGAGCTGGCCGAAGGTGTTGATCCGGCTGCCGAAGTAGCGGATATCGACTTTTCGGGATGCGCCCTTCAGCCCCGCCGCTTTAAGCCGGTAGGGGGAATAGGCGATTACCCCCCGGTCCTCACCGTCAACTTCTACCCGCAGGAGGTGTCCCCGGTAGCAGGTCGCCGCGATCTCCAGTTCCGGCGCGGAACTTTGGAAGTCCAGGTGGTAGGTGATGTTGCCGCCGTAGAAGGGGAGGCCCTGGCGGGTTATATCCCCAAAGGCAAGGGAGCTTACCGGTTTTGTCAGGGTGGCGGAGCTTCCCGCGGTCCGGACGCCGAAATTTCCCAGGAGGTAGAGGGCCTCCGGGTCCGTTTTCCGGCCGTAGGGCAGGCTGAGTTCCAGGATGTTGACCCCCGCCTGTATCTCCGGGAGGCGCACCCTGCCTATACAGCGGTCGACGTACCAGCCCTCCGCGGGGACGGCCTTTGCGCCGTTGAGGATCACCGTGGTAACCGGGGCGTTTTCCAGGGCAAGCTCCGCCCCGGCTATGGGGATTTCACTGGCGAAGGTGTAGCGCAGCCGCAGGGTATGGGGGGTACTGGTGTCGTGTTCCACCCAAGGCTGGGCCACCGCGTCGCCCCGGAGGGGCCAGCCGAATTCCTGCCGCAGCTGGTTGTCCAGCCGCAGAATCTCTTCCGCGGGACGGTAGGCTTCGTTGTCCGCGGCGTATTCGGCAATGTCCAGGAGGAGCACGTTTGGTTCGTGGAGGGTAACCGGAACGGGTCCGGTAAAGCGGATGCAGGGCGGCTCCCCGGTTGAAGCCCGGAAGCCGTTAAATCCCTCGGCCATGGCGGCGGGGGAGGTGTCCTTCGCCGCGGTGAGGGGCGCGCCGGTATCCAGTTTGATGAGCAGGCTGTCGTGTTCGTAGAGGGGATGGGAGATGAGGGTCCGGCCCTCCTCCTGCCTGACCGGCAGGGGGCCGATCTCCCCGTTGAGGGTATTGTAAAGCGCAGCCGCCCAGGCGCCCCGGAGGCTGATCCGGATCTGCCTCCCCGCCGGAATGTCGGGGTTCACCGGCTTGTCCGCATGGGCGATGAAGAGCCAGCGGCTCGGGCCTGTATCCCCGGCTTCTTCCCGGAGCTGGTAGAAGAGGTCCCCCACCTCCGCGCCGGAACTGTCCCGGATGCCGATTTCCCGGACCGCCTCCAGGGCCGAAAGGAGGGGCAGCCGTTCAAAGCCGATATGTTCACCGGCCTCCCAGAGTTTCCTGCCCCGGTCATCAGGCCGGGCGTCGGTGTACTTTGGGGCGTCTCCCAAAAAGATGAGCCTGCCCCCGGCCCCGGAAAAGGCTTCAAGCCTGTCCAGGGTGCTCCCCCGGATGGTCTCCATCCCGGGTACGATGATCACATCGTAGGCCATTCTGCCCACCGGGAATTTCGGTCCCCCGCCGGAGACTGCCCCCGGCCCCGCCGTGCCGCCGGTTTGGGAACCGGCCCTTATGTCCGCGGGATTACACAGGGAGGGCAGGGTGGATTCGCAGATATAATCAAAGTCAATAAGCCCCCGGAGGAGCCAGTTGCAGAGATCCTGAAAGTTCTTATCCATCTGTTCCCGGATCGTCTGGGTGTTTTCCCGGGCGCCCCAGTGAAGCCAGTAACTCTCGATGGGGTGCACCACCCCCACATGGACCACCGCCTGCCCCCGGGTCATGGCGGAGGCCACCCGGGCAAAGTGATCCTCCACATAGGGGTACTCTTCGTACCAGGGGGATTGGTAGTTAAAGGTTGAAGGATAATCCCGTTTTGCCTCGCCGTTCATCGAAACCCAGGAGAGGTGGGGTACCCGGACCGTAACCCCCAGGGCGGCCTGCCAGTCCCCCTGGAGCTTGTGGCCCCGGAAATCAAAATCCCAGTTGGTTACCCCGTAGAGTTCCGAAAGCACCCCCGGACGGCCGTACTGCCTGGCTGCGGACTGGGCCTGTTTTGCCGTGGTATACTCCCGCCAGTCGCAGAGCATGTCGATCCCCGGGAGCTGGAAGGAACGGTAGGAACGCATGGCTTCACCTATCAGCCGGGTCTGGCTTTCCAGGGTGGGCTCCTCCACCATGTGGCCCGTCAGCATGAGGCCGTGGTCCGCACACCAGGAACCGCACTGATCCGCAAAGGCCCGGGCGAAACGCTCGGTAATATGGTCGTGGTAATGGTAGCGGATAAGGGAAATTTTACCCTCCGGCAGATCCCAGAGGAGTTCCGGCAGGCTGTCGATGAGGCTTTCCCCGCCATAGGCGGCGCTGAAGCTGCGGTCTATATCATCCGCCCAGGGAAGGGCCACATCCCGGTCCTCCCGGGCATAGTGGAGGGTCCCCTTCTGGGAGAACTGGGGTTCATCGGTGAAGATCGCCGGGATAACTCCCCCAAAATCCCGGGCAAAATCTTTCCCGTACCGTTCGTAGGTTACCCGGATAAATTCCCCCATGGCCGCCCCGTCCAGGGTGTTCACGTAGGTCTGGTTGTTGTACCAGGGATTAGGCAGGGCGGTCTCCGCATAGGCGTAGAGTTTTATGTTCCGCCCCGGTTCCCCCTCGCCGATACGCCGGTAACTTTTCAGATCCCCCCGGCCGTCAAGTTCAACGTCGAAACAGGCGATGAGCTTCCCGTTTTCGGAACGGCCCGCGGAAAAGCTCGAAAACTCCCCCGTGTCACCGGTGGAGGCGGAACCGTAGGGATGGCGGGTCAAAAGCAGATGCCGGATCCGGTACTGTTCCTTCCGGGTGACCAGCCCCCCCGCCGCGCCGGAGGGCCAGCGGTCCTCGTCGTAGAGCCAGGCAAGCATATTTTCGCTCCGGGCCTTCTCCACACAGGCCCGTACCATTTCGATGTACTCGCCGCTTAAATACTCGGTTGCCATGCCGGTACGCACGTGCATGTGGAAGCCGCCGTAGCCAAGCTTCTTGAGCTGTTCAATCTGCCAGGTAAGCTCCTCCTTGTTCAGCTTATTGTTCCATGCCCAAAAGGGCGCCGCCCGGTACTCACTGGAGGGATTCTTAAAATCCGCCTCCGTTAATTTCCGTTCCTGTTTTGTATACAGCATTTTGATTCCTCATAAGAACAACATACACCGTCCGTCTGCCTCCCCCGCGAAGCGGGCTTGGCTTGTTGATTGGATTTTCCAATTCTACGGGAACGGAAATAATTGATCAAGGATGGGGCACGTTAAGCGGCAATAAGGATGTCCTTATCTATCGTAAGGGTTATGCCTTTGCGGCGCTGGATAAAAGACTCGATAAAAGATTCATCGATAAAATATTTGAATCAAGAAACGAAGTTTCCTTAAAGCAATAGGGATTGGAGTAGCAGCAACAGGGTTCTTTGCATACCGGCCTTTTTACCCGAGTTTGCGTTCGGCTAAGAGAGCGTTGTTTTCCAAGGAGTATACCCCAAGG
>JAISOR010000001.1 GCA_031275535.1 Treponema sp.
CGGCACGATCAGCATTGACCCCGCGGTTTTGACGGATCTGGTCTTTGAGATCTGCGAAAATTTTGTGCGCCACGGGGCGGGCCGTTTCTTTTTTGTCAACGGCCACGGCGGGAACAATACGGCCCTCCGCCATGCCGCCATGGCCTTGTACGAGAAATATGGGGTTTTTGCCGCTTCCAGTGAATGGTGGCAGCTTATGCCGAAAATATCCGAATACCAGGCCCACGATCACGGCGGAAAATTTGAAACCTCCATGATGATGGCCATAGACGAAAGCATTGTGGATTTGACCAAAGCCGACACAAAACAGATGGAAAAATTAACCGATAACATCACCTTTGATTACGGTTTTTTTTACCGGGGCGCGGCGGTTTCCCTTAACCTTCCCACCAGCAAAATCGCCCCCCGGGGGAATTTCGGCGCCCCCAGTGAGGAAGCCCGGCGGGAAATCGGCGAAGGGATGTTCACGGTCTATACCGATTACTGCGCCGGCCTTATTCGGGAGATCCGCCGGATCCCCGGAGGAGTTTAAAGCTAAAATGAAAAGAAAAACTTTCCTGGCCGCGGAACTTTCCTGGACCGAATTTGAAGAACATATGCGGCACGACGATGTGGTAATTATTCCGGTGGGTATGCTGGAGGAACACGGCCGGCACAACCCCCTGGGTACCGACACCTTTATTGCCGGCCATTGCGCTGCCCGGATAGGGGAACGGGCCGGCGCCCTGGTCGCTCCGGTTTTTCCCTACGGCTACGGTCCGGAGGGGAAAAGATACCCCGGCCAGGTATCCCTTAGTCCCCAGTTACTGCGTAAAATTTGGTACGCCTATGGGTCGTCCTACGCGAAACACGGCGCCCGCCGTTTTTTGTTTGTTAACGGCCATGGGGGCAATGCGGGCATCCTCCGTATGCTGGCCGGGGACCTGTGGCACGACTACCATGCCCTCTGCGCCTCCACCGAATGGTGGCTCCTGGTGCCCCAGATAAAACCGGAACTGCCCTGTAACGACCACGGCGGCCTTTACGAGACCTCCTGTATGCTGGCGATTAAGCCGGATTTGGTGGATATGGGCCGCGCCCAAGACCCCGTACCGGATGCCATCCTGAGCGAGAACATCCGCGCCGGATACAACGTTACCTACAAGGGGGAACCCTTTTTCGCAACGGTAGACGATTACCGGCTGGGCCGGGCCGGCAACCTGGGCGCCCCTCCCCGGGGGGCCAATGAAAAAACCGGCGCCGATGTTCTTGAAGCGTATATCGATTACAACGCCGGCCTTATCGGGGAGTTGAGAAAAATCGACCTTAAACACAAGGAGAACCATTAATGGAAATCAAGGAAATGCTCTTCAATTTGTGCCGGCTGAACGGCCCCTCGGGGTTTGAAGAAGCGGTAAGCGCCTATTGCGCCGAAATACTGGCGGAATATTCCCCGGAGGTCCGGGTGGATCGCCTGGGTAATGTTCTGGCCGCCATTCCCTGCGGTAAGCCGGGGGCAAAAAAGATGCTGCTGGATGCCCACATCGACGAATTGGGCCTGATCGTTACCGCGGTGGAGCAGGGCTTCCTCCGGTTCGAAACCCTCGGCGGCATTGATCCCCGGATGCTCCCCGGCCGGGAGGTGACGATTCTGACAAACCCGCCCCTGTTCGGGGTGGTCTCCTGCCTGCCTCCCCATGTGCTTACCCCGGAGCAAATGGAAAAAACTATCCCCCTTAAGGATATGTATATCGATGTGGGCCTTTCGGAGGAGGAGGCAAAAAAACGGATCCCCATTGGGACCCCGGCGGTGTACCGCGACGAGCCCAGGGAGTTGGAAAATCACATCCTCTGCGGTAAAGCCCTGGACGACCGCGCCTGTTTTGTCGCCCTGGTACAGGCCCTGGATAAGCTCAAGGGTAAAAACCTGAACATTGACCTCTTTGTGGCGGCCGGCGTCCAGGAAGAGGTGTTTATGCGCGGGGCGGGCCCCCTGGCCTATACGGTAGATCCGGATTACTGCATCGTGGTGGACGTTACCCACGCCGCCACCCCGGACAGCAAGGGCCAAGTCACCTGTAAATTTGGCGGGGGGCCGGTCCTTTCCATAGGCCCCAATGCCGACCGCCGGTTTACCCAATTCATTCAGGATACGGCAGGGAAGCGGAATATCCCCTATCAGCTTGAGGTACACACCCGCAACTCCGGTACCAACGCCTATCCCATCCAGGTATCCCGCGGAGGGGTCATCACTGCCATTATGGGCGTACCCCTCCGGTATCTCCATTCTCCGGTGGAGTGCGCCAAACTTGAGGATATCGAAAAAGCGGCGGAGCTGCTGGCCGCGGTACTGGAGACCATGCCGGAGGAGGTAATTTAAATGACTATGGTAGAATTGCTCCGCAGTTTATGTACCCTGGACGGCGTTTCCGGGGCGGAAGACGAAGTACGGGACTATATTCTTAAAAAGGTCCGGCCCCTGGCAGAAGAGGTCCGGGTAGATCCCCTGGGTAACGTGCTGGCCTTTCGGAAGGGCAGAAAGAGTTCCGGTAAAACGGTAATGTTATGCGCCCACATGGATGAGGTTGGTTTTATTGTTAAGGATATTACCGAGGAGGGGTACCTTAAATTCAATAATCTTGGCGGGGTGGATCGCCGGGTCATTATCGGCAAACGCCTCAAGGTGGGCCCCCGGAAGCTGCCGGGGCTTGTATCCATCAAAGCCTATCACCTGGTAAGGGAGGAAGAAAAAAACACCGTCCCCAAAATAGACGATCTCTCCATAGACATCGGCGTCCAAAGCCGGGAAGAGGCCGAAAAACTGGTCTCCATCGGTGATATTTGTAGTTTTGACAGCGATTTTGTCGAATTCGGCGATGGCTTTGTAAAGGCCAAGGCCATTGACGACCGTATCGGCTGTGCCGTACTCCTGCGGGTCCTGGAAGACGGTCCCGCCGTTGATACCTGGTTTGCCTTTGTGGTACAGGAGGAGGTGGGCCTGCGGGGCAGCATGGGCGCCGCCTTTGGGATAAATCCCGATATTGCCCTGATCGTAGAGGGAACCACCGCCGCGGACCTGCCCAGCGCCGAAGGCCACCGCAAGGCCTGTTCCCCCGGCAAGGGGGTGGTTTTGCCCTTTATGGATAATTCGGCCATCTACCACCGCCCCCTGTTTGATGAACTCCGCCGGATTGCCGATAAAAACAACATCAAATGGCAGCACAAAACCATTGTTGCCGGCGGTACCGATGCGGGGAGCATACAAAAAAGCCGGGAAGGGGCCCAGGTGGCGGTCATGTCCGCCGCGGTACGGTGTATCCACAGTTCTATTTGTATTGCCTATGGGCCGGATTTTGATGAAATGGTTAAGCTGGGCCATGCTTACCTGAAGCATCTGGAAGAACACGCCTCCTAAGGGCGCTTTAACAAACCGCGGAAAAGAAGCAATGCGCCCCCTGGAAGATCCTACATAGATGTAGTATCATCCCTCCATGGAAACTGATATTATTGCCGAAATTGCCGATCTCTCCGGCGATGCGGGGAATGAGGCTCCGGACGCCGGCCGGGAACGGGCGGAACTACAGCTTCTCTTCGACATAGCCCGGACCTTCGATAAACACGTGGAACTGCGGACCGCCCTGGGCCCCCTCTTAAGCCTCCTGGAAGACCGGGCCGGATTAACCTGGGGCATGGTGACCCTTCTGGACCGGGCCACGGGGCTCCTCAAGATCGAGGAGGCCTACGGGCTTAACCCCGAGGAAAAGGGCCGGGGGGTCTACCGGCTGGGAGAAGGCCTGGTAGGCCGGGTCTTTGAATCCGGAATAGCCATAACCGTGCCGGACCTGGCCCGGGAAACCCACTTCCTCAACCGGGCAAAAAACCGGACCAAGAACGATATGGCCGGCCTTTCCTACTACTGCGTCCCCATCCGCGCCGGGGGCAATGTTATCGGGACCCTCAGTGCCGAGCGCCGGATCCGGCACGGCTCCCCGGAGGCCCAAATGGTCTGGGACCGGTCCTTTTTGGAGAAGGTCTCTTCCATAATAGCGGATTCCGCCAAGCTCCGGGAACGGATCATGGAAGAACAGTTCCGGTTAAGCCGGGGCGAGGGTTTTACCGCCACAGAGCGGGTAAACCGGGACCAGGGCGGTCGGATCATGCCGGGGAGCGAGATCATCGGGACCAGCAACGCCATGCGGGGGGTCTACGAGATGCTTACCCAGGTAGCCCCCAGCGACGCCACAGTCCTGATCACCGGGGAAAGCGGCACCGGCAAGGAACTGGTAGCCGCGGAACTGCACCGCCTGTCCAAGCGGGTCGGGTCGGCCCTAATACGGGTAAACTGCGCGGCCCTGCCGGAATCGATTATCGAGAGCGAACTCTTCGGCCACGAAAAGGGGGCCTTTACCGGCGCCCTTACCCAGCGCAAGGGCCGGTTTGAGCTTGCCCACGGGGGAACCCTGTTCCTGGATGAGATAGGCGAACTCCCCCCCCAGATCCAGGTAAAGCTCCTGCGGGTGCTGCAGGAACGGGAACTGGAACGGGTGGGAGGGGCCTCCACGATTAAGGTGAATGTCCGGCTCATCACCGCCACCAACCGGAATTTGGAGGAAGAGGTCAAATCGGGACGGTTTAGGGAAGATCTCTATTACCGGCTCAATGTTTTTCCCCTGCATATCCCCCCCCTGCGGGAACGGAAGAGCGATATAGTCCTTTTGGCGGACCATTTTGCGGAAAAATACGCCGAAAAAAACGGCAAACTTATCAAGCGGATCTCTACCCCCGCCATCGATCTCCTAACCAGCTACTCCTGGCCCGGCAATGTCCGGGAACTGGAGAACTGTATCGAGCGGGCGGTGATCCTCTCCACGGACCGGGTTATCCATTCATACAACCTTCCCCCAAGCCTCCAATCCGCGGCTTCGACCAATACGGAGCCCACCACCACCCTGGAGGCCGCCCTTTCCCGGCTGGAAAAGGAGCTTATTGTGGAGGCCCTGAAGATAGCGGAGGGGAATATGGCCGCCGCTTCCCGGAGGCTGGGAATTACCGAGCGGCAGATGGGGCTGCGGGTCCACCACTACGGCATAAACTGGCGGCTCTATAGAACAACAAAAATGTAGGATTATTATTATATTGCTACATTTTTGTAGAAATGGTGGAAATATCCGGCGGAAAATGCGAAATCAGGCTCGGGGGCCCTTTCCGCCGGGGCGCCGCCGCCCGGCCCGGCCCTGGCAGGCTTCTCCTTCCGGGTGCCATCCTTCCTTTATATGCTCAAATAAGGCCGTTTCCGGGATAAAAAACCCGGCGCCGTTGTTTTTTTGCCATAAAATGACGGCGTTTTTAGAAACTTGGCACGGTTTCTGCTAAATAAACTATAACAACTTATAGATTAGGAGGATAGAAAAGTGCAAAAAAAAATTCTTGTTTTGACGATCCTGTTTCTGTGTTTAGGGATCTCGCTCTTTGCCCAGGAAGGCGTCGAACCGGAGGCCCTGGGTTTCTCCGTAGACATTGTCTGGATGTTCCTCGGCGCGATCCTGGTCTTTATCTTCCAGGCGGGCTTCGCCCTGGTGGAGACGGGATTAACCCGGGCAAAAAACGCCACCAATATTACCATGAAAAACCTGATGGACTTCTGCTTCGGCGCCCTTGTGTATTGGGCAATCGGCTGGGGGCTCATGTGGGGAAAGGACGCCCTGGGCGGACTGGTCGGCTCGGATCAGTTCTTCCCGGGAACCATGGGTTTGGATATTGATTCGGCCAATTTCTATAAATCCTGGTTCTTCCAGGTGGTCTTTGCCGCCACCGCGGCCACCATTGTTTCGGGGGCCATGGCGGAACGGACCCAGTTTAAGTCGTATCTCATTTATACCTGCTTTATATCGGCGATTATTTACCCCATCCAGGGCCACTGGATCTGGGGCGGCGGCTGGCTTGGGAACCTCGGCTTCCACGACTTTGCCGGTTCCACCGTGGTCCACTCCGTAGGCGGCTGGGCGGCCCTGATGGGCGCCATAGTCCTGGGGCCCCGGCTGGGCAAATACGTAAAGGGCGCGGACGGCAAGATTGCGGTTAAGGCCATTCCGGGGCACAACATCCCCTATGCCTGCCTGGGGGTCTTTATCCTCTGGTTTGGCTGGTTCGGCTTTAATGCGGCCTCCACCGGCACGGCGATTGCCGACTCCTCTACCATTTTCAGCGGCACCTCCGTTGCCCGGGTGGCGGTTACGACCTGTCTTGCCCCCGCCGCGGGCGCCATTACCGCCATGGTTACGTCCTGGATCTGGTTTAAAAAGCCCGACTGTTCCATGACCATGAACGGCGTTCTGGCGGGCCTGGTGGCCATTACCGCTCCCTGTGCGGTGGTATCCCCCGGAGCCGCGGTGGTTATCGGCCTTATCGCCGGCGTATTGGTGGTCCTTTCCGTAGAATTTATCGATAAGAAGCTGCTGGTCGATGACCCGGTGGGAGCGGTTTCGGTCCACCTGACCAACGGTATCTTCGGGACCCTGGCGGTGGGCATCTGGGGCAACGCTCCCAGCGACGGCGTCGTGGGACTGCTCCATGGCGGCGGATTTACCCAGCTGGGGATCCAGGCCCTGGGGGTCCTGTCCGTAGGCGCCTGGACCGCCCTGGCAAGCCTTATCCTGTTCCTGGTTATCAAGGCGATTTGCGGCCTCCGGGCCAGCCCCAAGGAAGAACTGGTGGGTCTTGACATCAGCGAACACAAGGCGGAAGCCTATACCGGTTTCCAGATCTTCAGCAACATGTAAGGAGGAAGAAAATGAAATTGATAATTGCGTATATACAACCCCATGTGCTGAATGAGGTTAAGCAGGAACTATACAAGGCCGAGGTTTACAAGATTTCGGTTACCAATTCCATGGGCTGCGGCCAGCAAAAGGGCTACACCGAACAGTACCGGGGGGTCGAAATAGAGGTCAACCTTCTGAAAAAAGTCCGGGTCGAGATTGCGGTAAACGATAACTTTGTAAAGCCCACGGTAGACGCCATTATCCGGGGCGCCCGGAGCGGAGAAATCGGCGATGGTAAGATCTTCATCCTCCCCATCGAAGAATGTATCCGAATCCGGACCGGCGAGACCGGCTCTACGGCGATTGGATAATAGGCGGGGATATCCGGAAGCTGGCTACTCCCCGGATATCCCCGTTATTAAGGTAAAAAAAGGATCCAAGCGGTATGGCCGGCGGCTTATACCGCTTCTTTTTTCTACTTTTATGTAGGAAATAATGATGAAACTACCTTTTTGTATCTTTTGTTCTTGGCCCCCATGAGGGTTTTTTATCCCCCATCCCGCCGGTTTCCGGCCTGAATTGATAATTCCTTGTGATATAAGTGATTATGGAAATCACGGAGCAATTCAAAAAAACGGCGAATATGGCATAAGTTATCCCGGCATGGCATAAAAATTGCTATACAATAACATAATGATATATGGAGGATTATATGAGTAATGCCATCGATTTTACCAAGACCCCGGTAGCCGAATTTTATGGCTCCAACTGTTTTTCCAACGCCGTTATGCGGGAACGGCTGCCTAAAAATATTTTTAAGGAGATTGTCGCGGTCCAATCCGGGGAAAAGGAATTGACCCTGGAGGTAGCCGAAGTGGTGGCCGCCGCCATGCGGGACTGGGCCTTGGCCAAGGGCGCCAGCCACTACACCCACTGGTTCCATCCCCTTACGGGGCTTACCGCGGAAAAGCACGATTCCTTTATTGCCCCCACCTCCGACGGCCGGGTGATCATGGAATTTTCCGGGAAAGAGCTGATCAAGGGGGAACCGGACGCTTCCAGTTTCCCCTCCGGGGGGCTGCGGGCAACCTTCGAGGCCCGGGGCTATACTGCCTGGGATGTAACCAGCCCGGCCTTCCTTAAACAGGATCAGACCGGCACCACCCTGTGCATACCCACCGCCTTTATCAGCTATTATGGCCAGGCCCTGGACAAAAAGGTCCCCCTGCTTAAATCCATAGACGCCCTGAGCAAGCAGGCCATCCGGGTGCTCCGGACCCTGGGGAACGGGCAGTCCCGGCGGGTATATACCACCGTGGGCCCCGAGCAGGAGTATTTCCTCATCGATAAAACCCTTTACGATCAGCGGCCGGATATTATTTTAACCGGCCGGACCGTATTCGGCTCCATGCCCGCCAAGGGACAGGAGATGGAGGATCATTACTTTGGCGCCATCAAGGAACGGGTGGCCGGGTTTATGCGGGAACTCAACACCGAACTTTGGAAGGTAGGGATCGCCGCCAAGACCCAGCACAACGAAGTAGCCCCCAATCAGTTTGAAATTGCCCCGGTCTATACCAATACCACCGCGGCGGTGGACGCAAACCAACTGGTCATGGAAACCCTTAGGAGCGTGGCCCGCAGGCATGGCCTGGAAGCCCTGCTCCACGAAAAACCCTTTACGGGGGTAAACGGTTCGGGGAAACACAATAACTGGTCCATGGCTACCGATGACGGGATCAACCTCTTTGATCCCGGGGAGAACCCCGAGTCCAACGCCCGGTTCCTCCTCTTTGCCGCCGCGGTGGTGGAAGCGGTGGATCGCTATGCCCTGCTGATCCGTTCTTCCGTGGCCACCTCCGCCAATGATCACCGGCTGGGGGCTAACGAGGCTCCCCCGGCCATTGTCTCCATATTCTTCGGCGGCCCCTTAACGGAAATCCTGGATAATATCGCCGAAGGAAAAAGCGGCGCCAAAACCGACCAGGGCGCAAGGATCAAGCTGGGAGTCACCAGCCTCCCGAGCCTTCCCAAGGATGTTTCCGACCGCAACCGGACGAGCCCCTTCGCGTTTACGGGGAATAAGTTCGAATTCCGCATGGTCGGTTCCTCCCAGTCCATTGCGACCCCCAATACCTATCTTAATGTGGCGGTGGCCCAGGTCCTTTCCGAATTTGCGGATAAGCTCGAAAAGGCTTCTAATAAGAATGAGGCGATCCAGTCCATCATCAAGGAATCCTATTCCAAGCACCGGAAGGTGGTATTCAACGGGAATGGCTATGCCGATGAATGGGTCCGGGAGGCGGAACGCCGGGGGCTCCCCAATGTGCGGAACGCGGTGGACGCCCTCTCGGTCCTTACCCGGAGTGAAACCGTTTCCCTCTTTGAGGCTCACAAGGTTCTTACCAAGGAAGAATTGGAGAGCCGGTATCATATTTACCTGGAAAAATACTCCAAGCAGATAAATATTGAAGCGGGGGTGATGATCGATATAGCCCGCCGGCAGATATTCCCCGCGGCGACCGCCTATGGCGGGTCCCTGGCCAGGGACGCGGCGGCCCTGGCGGCTATCGGCGCGGTGAGCGTACCCCAGGAAAAACGGGCCAAGCGTATCGCCGAACTGGCCGCCGAGCTATACGACGAAACCGCCAAGCTGGAAACGGTTCTGACCGAAGCCCAGGGTACGGAGGAAGCCTTTGCCCAGGCCAAGGCCTACTTTGAAAAGGTCCGGCCCCTTATGGACAGCCTCCGTTCCCGGGGAGATGCCCTGGAGAAGCTGGTTTCCAAGGAGGCCTGGCCCCTTCCGGGTTATGAGGAGTTGTTATTTAAACTCTAGCAGCCTATTGCACTTGTAGGTTTTTGTGTCACCTTGTGCCGCAAAAACCACGATTTATGGGTTGCTTCGAAAAGCGGGGTTTGAAAAGATCCCCTTAGCGTTTCTTTATTTAAAAAGGGGGTGTTTTGGCCCTTCCTGTAAAAGGGAAGGGCCGTTTTTTCTTTCGGGTTTTTTTCCGTTCCCCTTCCAATTAACGCTGATAGGTCCTTTCACTTTCTCCATAGTCATTTACCGCAGTGACTGCATAATAGTATCTGTATCCTGATACATTAGGCGGCCAACCATAGAAACCAGTGCTGCTTGTGTTTCCAATATTAGCAGGTCGATTAGGTGGTCCATAAGTCGTCGACACGACACGAGCAGATTGAAAACCTTCTCCAAAATCGTTGTACGCCGATACCCTGTAATAGTATGATGTGCTGCTGGAAAGGCCGGTATCTATATATGATGTAGATGTCACCGTTGCTAAACGGTTATAAGTACCGGAAGAACTTGAACTTTGATAAACATAGTACCCGGTAGCATTAGAAACCGGAGACCAGCTTATCCTAATACTGCTTGTTGATGAAGCCACAGCAGTTACACCAGAGGGTGCAACAGGAACTCCTTCGATTACGGTATCTGTTGGATCACTTGTTACACTCCCGAAATAGCCTAAGCGTGTTACCGTTACGGTTATCTGCGAACCGACATCGGATAATAACACCTGATACGTGCTTTCCGTTCCAATTTCGGTTTCTCCACGCTTCCACTGATATGAAATTGTTCCGTCACCATCAAGAGCGGAAGTATCAACTGTAAGCGTGTGTCCTACTTGAATTGTTCCGTTTATTGTTACTGTTCCGGCAAGTGCGGGTAGTATCTCTATAGATGC
>JAISOR010000025.1 GCA_031275535.1 Treponema sp.
GTCTTCGGCAAGGGCTTGGGTACCACCGAACTCATCGGCTTGGCGGTGGTATTTGCGGGGATCGGCGGCCTCGTGGGACAGATCATGTGGAACCTGTCCTACGCCCTCACCCTGCCCCTTAACCGGGTTGCCTACAGGTATGCGGAGGCGGGAGCCACGGGCAAAATGTTCATCCCCAACGTGGTATTGGGACAGATCATCGGCTTCCTCTGCCGCTTCATCCCCGCGATCATCGTCTTGAGTTCCATGACCGCCGCATCGGCCCAGACCGACTTTGCCTCGATCATTCCCGGATGGGTCACCACGGCGCTCGGCATCTTCGGCGGCATGATGGCGTCCCTCGGAATGGGGATCATCCTGTCATTCCTGATGAAGAAGAAGTATCATATCGTCATCTTCCTGGGAGGATTCATCCTGGTTACCTACTTCCATCTCGGCACCATGGCGGTGGCCGTCGTAGCAATCGTCACTGCCGTCCTTTACTATGTGGCGGCTTCCGGCAGGATCCGGGGAGGCGCGGCATGAGCAAGACAATCAGTTCCGGAACCCTGAAAAAATCATTCTTCAACTGGTTCTTCTGGAACGGCTGTTCCCAGCAGGCGGAGTCCATGCTCGGCATGGCCTTCGGGCAGGCCATGGCGCCGGTCATCGACGAACTCTACGACACGCCGGAAGAAAAGGCGGAGGCCCTGAAACGGCATATCACCCTGTTTAACACCGAATCCCAGGTCGGCTCCATCTGCAACGGCATCGTCTGCGGGCTGGAGGAGGCTAACGCCAACAAGAACTGCACCCCCGAACTTATCAGCAGCGTCAAGGTCGCCCTCATCGGCCCAACCTCGGCGATAGGCGATTCCCTGTGGGTGGCCACCATCATCCCGATTCTGCTGACCCTCTGCCTCTCCATTGCCCAGGCCAACACCGCCGTCGCGTGGCTTGGTCCCGTGCTGTACATGATCATCTACCCCGTCGGTACCTGCATCCTGAGCTGGAATCTCTTCCGTTTGGGAAACAGATCGGGACTTGAAGGCATGCAGAACTTCATGTCCACGGGAAAACTCGATACCCTGACGGATACCATGACGGTACTGGGCCTCCTCGTGGTCGGCGCCCTCACCGCCTCGTTCGTATCGGTAACCCTGCCGATCCGCATCGTACAGGACGTCTATGACGCGGCGGCCGGCGCGGTTCTGGAAAACCAGGTCGTCTTCAACGCGGACAATGTGGTAAACGCCATATTTCCGAAGCTGCTGCCCTTCGGCTTGACCCTGGGAATCTACTCTCTCTACACGAAGAAGAAGTATTCTCCCCTGGCGTTGATGGGGCTCATTCTCGTGCTGGCGCTGGTTTTGACCGGCGTCGGCTACTGGACCGGTTTTTACGGCTGAAGCCCCTGCGGTAACCAGCAGTACCTGCATCAACGGCCCGAATGCCGGATGGAGACATCCCCGGCGTTCGGGCCTTTTTTCGCTTCCCCATAATTGCCTGAAAATTCCTCATGGACAGGATCCTGTAATCATGGCAGAACGGCCCTTCGGCACGAATACACCGGCGCCGGGTCCGGTTCCGGCCCGGCGGTTTGACCAGGGCCTATTGATCCCTGATCCCGTAGGCCTTGATCTTGTTGAGAATGGTTTTTCTGGAAATCCCCAGTTCCTCCGCGGCCCGGGTCCGGTTCCCCCCGGAACGGGCCAGGGCGGCGATGATTGCCTCCTTCTCCAGCCGTTCCAGCGGCTGGGGTGGCGCGGCGGTTTCGGCTTTTAGGGAGGGCGCGGCGGCAGGGGTTTCCCGGTGCAGGTCGATGTCCTGCCCCCGGATTTCAGCGCCCTCGCAGAAGATCAGGGCCCGTTCCAGGATATTTTCCAGGTCCCGGACATTGCCGGGGAAGGAGTAGGAACAGAGTTTTTCCTCCGCCCCGGCCCCCAGGGTATGGGGCGGCTTCCCCATCCGGGCGGCGAGTTTGTCCAGGAGGCGCCTTGCCAGGAGGGGGATATCGGCGGCCCGTTCCCGCAGGGGGGGCAGGACGAGGCGGAACACGTTGAGCCGGTAGTAGAGGTCCTCCCGGAAACGGCCTTCCCCCACCAGGGCTTCCACATCCCGGTTGGTGGCGGAGATAATCCGGGCGTTTACCGGAATATCGCCGGTTCCCCCCAGACGCCGGATCTTCCGCTCCTGGAGCACCCGGAGGAGTTTTACCTGGAGGGACACGGGCATCTCCCCGATTTCGTCCAGGAACAGGCAGCCCCGGCCGGCAAGTTCAAAAAGCCCGGGCTTGCGGGCCATGGCTCCGGTAAAGGCCCCCTTTTCATGGCCGAAAAGTTCGCTTTCCATAAGCCCTTCGTGGATGCCCCCGATATTCACCGCCACAAAGGGCTCCGCGGACAGGGGGCTGCGGCGGTGGATTTCCCGGGCGGCCACCTCCTTGCCCGTACCGCTTTCGCCGGAGATAAGGACCGTAACGTTGGAACCGGCGATCTTGTCGATTTGGGCGGAGAGGGCCCGCATCACCGGGGTTTCGCCGATCAGGGCGGTCTCCCCCGCCCCGGTACGTTTCTCCGCCTCCATCAGGTTTTCCCGGCGCTTGTCCTCCACCAGCCCCCGGAGTTTGATGACCAGTTCCGCAGGATCAAAGGGTTTGACCAGGTAGTCCCGGGCCCCGGCCTTGAGGGCCGCCACGGCATCGGCGATCTGGCCGTGGGCGGAGATCATAATCACCGGCGAAGAGAGGCCCCGCCCCAACATCCGTTCCAGCACTTCCTGGCCGCTTATCCCCGGCAGTTTGAGGTCCAGGACCACCGCGTCAAAGGGCTCCCGTTCCAGGGCATCCAGGGCGGCCTCCCCGGTTTCCGCCCCCTCGGCGTCGATATGTTCCAGGCCCAGGTATTTTTTAAGAGAATTCCGGATGTGCCGCTCATCGTCAACGATTAGTACCCGCATAATTTGTGCAACAGGTGAAGAACAAGGACCAGCCGGATTCCCGCTTCTCACCCCCGCTCCCCGTTTATGCCAGGTCCGAGAAAACAGCCCCGAGGCTGATTGAAAGCCCTTCAACCGCCGCCGAGGGGAGGGTTGCGCCGGAATCGTAGACCGTTCCCGTATAGGCGTTGTTGTGCAGCACAAAGGACTGCACGGTCTTTGATGCGGGGGCCACGATCCAGTATTCCCGAACCCCGGCCTTCATATAGAGGTTGAATTTGCGGACATATTCATCGGCGGTGTTTGAGGGGGAAAGGATCTCCACCACCAGATCCGGCGCGCCCCGGCAGCCTTCGGGCCCCCGCTTTTTTTCATCGCAGATAACGGAAATATCCGGCTGAACCACCGTATCGTCGCTTCCGTCTTCCGCGTAAAAGAGCCGCACGTCGTAGGGCGCCGGACGCACCCTGCAGGGTTTACCCTGCAAATAGTTCCCCATTTGTCTGGTCAATTCCGCAAGGATCGCCTGGTGGGAATCGGTGGGGGCCGCCAGGGCATAGGCGGTTCCGTCGATAAGCTCGAAACGTTCCCCTTCCTCCAGTTCCCAGGTCTTGTAATCGGCGTAGGTAAAATAACGATCCCCGCCGGGTAAGGTTCTCGCCGCGTTACCCATGGGTTAAGTGTAGACCGGAACACCTTCTCCGTCAACACAACCATGGGGCGGCGGTTACCCGCCCCATTCGGGCAGGGTGATGGTTGCCGCGGTCCCCCCGGCTTCCCGCCTTTCCAGGCTGACCGTGCCGTGAACCGCCTCCACGAAACGTTTGACGATGCAGAGGCCTATGCCGGTGCCGGTACTTTTGCTGGTGTAAAAGGGGTCAAAAATCCGGCCCAGGTCCCCGGGGGCAATCCCCTTCCCCCGGTCAAAGATAGTGATGATAAGGCCGCCGTTGTTCCGTACAATGGACGCCGCCACGGCTTCCCCGGGCCCCCCGCTTTCCAGGGCGTTGCGGATGAGGTTTTCTATCACCGACCGGGCCCGTTCAATATCCATGAGGACCAGGGCGTCCCGGGGGGCCTCCTCCCCAAGGATATTCCTCCCGCAGAGCCGTATGGAGGTCTCCGCGATGAGGTCATATATATTCACGACGCTTTGATGCCCCTCCGCGTCCCGGAGGTAATCGTTCACCCGGTAGGTCAGGGCGGACAGGCGCTCCACCTCCTCGTCGATGATAGCCATTTCATCGGCGCCCCCCTCGGGGAACAGCTTTTTCAGGATCCCCGTCTGGAGCCGGATGGAGAGGAGGGGATTCTTGATCTCATGGGCCAGGGTGCTTGCGGCGGTACCCAGGACCACCAGGTTTTTCTGGGATTCTATCCGCTCCCGGTATTCCCGGTTGCGGAGGTACAGGGCCCGGATATAGAGGACCAGGGCCAGGAGGACCAGCTCGCAGAGGGGAAAGAGGATCCTGGTGACGGTTTCGGTGCGCCAATAGGCGGGGTGGGCGATATCGATGTAGAGGTACTTCCCCCCCATGAGGATATCCATGAACCAGAAATTTGACCGGCCCATCATCCCCCAGCGGCGGTTCCCCTCCTCCTGCCGGGGAGGCGGGGCGGGGCCCGGCATGGCGGGCACGGGGCCCATCCGCTCGGTATGGAGGACGAATTTCACCCGGTGCCCCTGTTTGTCGGGGATGGTAAAGCGGCCGCTCCGGTTTTTTTCCCGGTCCACAAGCAGTCCCTCGTCGAAAACCCCGGGGACCACGCCCCAGGCGTAGTCCAGGCTGAGATCATTCCCGTAAATGGCGAAACCCATGATCCGCCCGTTGAGCACCGGACTGGACTCAATGGCGGAGCCAAAATCCTCGTAACCCCGGAGCCCGGCAAAAAGCGTGTTGAGGATCCGCTCGTTATCGTTGTCCCGGATAAGCCGGGCCCGGTCCCGCATCCCCTGGATGATAAACACCGTCAGGGCCGAGGCTAAAACCCAGCAAAACACCGCGGCAATAAGGGACGCGGTCCGGCGGGATACCTTCATACGCAGATCCTGGACCATTACGCGGAATTTGTCCATAGCAGTCCCCGGTTTCCCCCCTCCATAACGGCTTCGATTCGGAATTTGGGCGCATCCCCGCCTCCGGCGGGGACCGGGCTATCCGCTCCACTAATTCCTGACCGGCACAGCCGGTCAGGAATTATTCCGCTCCTATCCCTTGCGCATCGTAAGCCGCGGCCCCTTCCGCAGCAACCGGCCCCCGGCGGGATACCGCAGCATCACCGGATGCCGGGTAAATGGTACCATCCCCTCCCCGGCGGGCAGCCTTTACCCTACTCGTAGCGCAGGGCGTCGATGGGATAGAGCCCCGCGGCCTTCCGGGCCGGGTAATAGCCGAAGCCCACCCCCACCAGGGCGGCGAAAAACGCCGCTCCGGCGGTGACGAGGGGGTTCAGCTCCGTGGGTATCCCCAGGGCCCCCAGTACCCGGCACACCAGGAAGGCCAGCCCTATGCCGGTGAGCCCCCCCAGGAGGCTCAGGATGATGGACTCCGAGAGGAACTGGAGGAGGATGTCCCGCTTCCGGGCCCCCACGGCCAGGCGGATCCCGATTTCCCGGGTCCGTTCGGTAACCGAGACCAGCATGATGTTCATGATCCCGATGCCCCCCACCAGGAGGGACACCCCGGCGATGGCCGCGAGGAGGGTGGTGAGGCTCCGGGAGGTGGAGGATGCCATGTCGATCATATCCGCCTGGTTCATGATCTCAAAGTCCGATGCGGCGGCATCCGGCAGTTTGTGGGCCTCCCGGAGGATGAGTTCCGCTTCCTTTTGGGCGGCATCCATGTACTCCTTGCCGGCCACGCTCATAAGGATGGAATTGATGTTCCGGCTGTTGGTCAGCCGGGTCAGGGCCGTATCCAGGGGCACCAGGATCACGTCGTCCTCATCCACCCCCCCGGAACCGGCCCCTTTTTCCTCCAAAATGCCGATCACCGTAAAATAGTTGGTCCCGATCCGGATCTGCCCCCCCAGGACCCCGGAAAAATTCGCCTCCCCGGCGCCGGAGAGGCCGAAGAGGCTCGCCGCGGAGGTTTGCCCCAGGACCGCTACCCGGTTCCGGGCGGCCAGGTCCTCCCCGTCAAAGAAGCCCCCCTCCTCCGTCCGCCAGTTCCGGGTTAAAAGGTACCCGGAGTCCACCCCCGCTACCGGGATGGAGGCGCTCCCTTCGGGGCCTGAAACGGTAAAATTCCGCTGGGTAATCCCGGAAACCGCCAGGGCGTAACTCGCCTCGGCCTTCACCATTTCCGCGTCGGCCTTGGTAAGCCGGTTGGGCCGGGGCATATTGGCCTGGCCCGCCCGGAACATCATCCGCCGGGACGTGATCTGCAGGAGGTTGGTCCCCATGGCGCTGATCCGGTTTTCGATCTCCCGCTGGGCCCCGGCTCCCACGGCGACCATGATGATCACCGAAGCGACCCCGATGATGATCCCCAGGGAGGTGAGGAGGCTCCGCAGGCGGTTACGGAGGATGTTTTTAAGGGAGGAACGGAGCAGCGGCAAGGGTCCCATCAGGCGCATCCCCCTTTGGCCGGGGCCTCCGCAAGCTGGGCATGGTCCCGCCGCCACCGGGCCAGGTCCGCCGGGGCGCTTCGTTTTTCGGCCACCGGCCGGTCCCCGAGGATCTCCCCGTCCCGGAGGGTGATGATCCGGTTGGTATAGGCCGCCAGTTCCGGCTCATGGGTTACCATGATGATGGTCTTGCCTTGGCTGTTGAGGGCCTGGAAAAGCCCCATGATCTCCAGGCTCATCTCGGTGTCCAGGTTTCCCGTGGGCTCGTCCGCCAGGAAAAAGGCGGGGTCGTTCACCATGGCCCGGGCGATAGCCACCCGCTGCTGCTGTCCCCCGGAAAGCTGGGAGGGAACGTGGTGCATCCGGTCCCCCAGGCCCACTTCCCGCAGGGCCGCC
>JAISOR010000051.1 GCA_031275535.1 Treponema sp.
TCCGGGGGGTCCCCTATGGATTTGACACGGACACGCCCTGAAAAGCACGTGATAACGGGTTGATGAAAAAAGGCAGCATCTCCCCCGCGCAAGCGGGTTCTTTAGGCCCAATAAAAGCCACTGTTCCGAATAAGGCATCAGGCCGGACCCCAAGTAATTTCCTCCCCGGACCGGTGTAGTTCCCGTAATGTATCCCGGATAAAGAGTAAATGCTTTTGCCCTGGTCCTTCTGTGCTGTTTTAGGGTACCATACCGGTATGGCAGATTCTTTTTCCGGCCTGGGGGTGGCGCCTTTTTTTGTTGAAAGGCTCGGGGAGCGGGATATCCGCGTTCCCACGGCTATCCAGGCCCTCATTATTCCCCGTCTCCTTTTGGGGGAAAACATCCTTTTCCGTTCCGCCACGGGCACGGGAAAGACCTTTGCGTACCTTATTCCCCTCTTTCAGAACTTGCTCGGTTTGCCCTCCGGGGCTGCCGGCGGTCCGGCGGACTCCGGTCCGGGGACCGCGGGCGGGAAGGGCCCGCTCATCCTTATCCTGGCCCCCACCTACGAACTCTGCTCCCAGATTAAGCAGGAGGCGGATTTCCTCCTCCGTGCGTACCCCGGAGGCACTGTCCCGGCCCATCCCCCTAAGGCAAGCCTGATTATCGGGTCCGCCCAACCAGGACGGCAGATTGAGACCCTGAAGAAGGACCGCCCCGCGGTGCTGGTGGGAAACCCCGGCAGGCTCCTGCACCTGGCCCGGATGGGGAAACTCCGGCTCGGGGGAGTCCGGGCCCTGGTCCTGGATGAGGGAGACCGGCTCGTGGCGGATGAACTCCTGGGGGAAACCCGGGACCTGGCGGCCCTGGTCAACCCGGACCGGATCACCGCCGCCTGTTCGGCCACCATGGGGCTTAAAAGCCGGGAACGGCTGCTACCCCTCATGGGGACCCCCGTGGCCGGGGCAGAAACCGAAGACCGGGAAATACTCCGGGACCGCATCATCCATTGGGCCCTCTTCAGCGAGGGCCGGCGGAAGATCGCCACCCTCCGTTCTTTTATCGCCGCGGTACAGCCCAGGAAGGCCCTGGTCTTTACCGGCCAGGGCTGGGATGTGGGGAACATTGTTTCCCAGCTCCAGCATCATCAGCTTGCCGCCGTGGGCTTGTACGGCGATATGGATAAAAGGAAGCGGAAGGCCGCGCTGGACGATTTTCGCCGGGACCGGGCGCGGATCCTGGTTTCCAGCGATCTTGCCGCCCGGGGGCTCGATATTCCCGGCATAAGCCATATTATTGCCCTGGATCTGCCCCCCGGCCCGGAGGCCTATATACACCGTTCAGGCCGGACCGCCCGGGCGGGTAAACGGGGGCTTATGGTTACCATTGGGGACGAGGAAGAACTGCGGAGACTTGCGGTGCTGGAGAAGAAGCTGGGGATCACGGTCTACCCTAAGGTGCTTTCCCATGGCGGTATCCATGCCCCAGCCTGAAATGCAGGCCCACCGTACATTCCAGGGCGGCCCTTCTGTCCTTTATCAACAAGGCGGGGCTAAAGAGCAATTCCAGGTATTTCCAGGTATAGGTACAGGGCAGATCCAGGGAAACGTATAAGATCCGCCGGCCGTTTTTAACCTCATCGTCCCCGGCATAGGGGGTATCCACCAGGTTTACCCCGTCGAGTTTGGAGAGGATCAGCAGATCCGCCTTAATCTTTAAATTGAATTGGGGAAAATCCAGGGCCGATACCAGGCGCCCCCAGATGGTTCCCGGCCCATAGGGGCTGGTCAGGGGGAGGAGGATCGCCTGGTTATTCGGGGCATAGCGGTAGATGGCCCTGGCCAGGGGCGCTTCTCCCCAGGAGACCTCATCGGCGTCCCCAAAGGCATAATTTCCCCACAGATAATGGGTATAGCCCCCTTCCAGGAGGAAATCCGGAACCGGTCCCGGAGCGGCGCTGTACTCCAACTGGAGGATCCCCGCCGGAATGGTGGGCGTAGGCCCGTCGGGAAGGCCCAAGGCCTTGGCGCTGATATCGTCGAAACCCAGGATCCCCGTTAGGGTGAATCCGGGATAAAAGGTCCAGGAGAGATCAAAGATCATGTTCAGGTTATTAGGCCGGATGTCCGCGTTGTGGTAGATAAAGACGGGCAATATATCGGTCATAAGGAACATATTATTGCTTCGGGCATAGACCACGGTTCCCCCGATCCCCGCTTTAAGGGCCCCGAAATTCCATTGAAAACGGTGAACCGCCGTCAGGATCGTGGTGGGGTTGGAATCTTTCATAAAGCCGAAGGCATCGCTATCCTGCTCCTTGGCATTCCTGTTAGGGTCTACGTCGTGGGATGCCTTCTTGGGCTGGATGGTGGCCAGGAGATAGTCAAAGCTGAAGGGGCCCAGGGGCACGGAGAGCCGGAGGCCGTCCTGGTAGGGGAGGCGGCCCGAGGGGTAGAGGCTTGCCCCCGGGGTATGTCCAAAATGAACCCTGTCCCGGCCAATGGAGACATCCAGGTGTTTCCCGTTCCAGGAAAAGATCCCCTTGGACAGGAGATCGAAGGATATATCCACCTCCGGCAGGGGGACAAAGTTATTATAGGGACTGAAATCCTCCTTCCAGGGGGGCCGCAGCTCCGCCTGGAGCTCCGTATAGGGGCCGGTGAATTTTTCCACCCCCCCTTCCAGGCTTAGGAGGGGGGAGAACCCAAGGTAGGCCCGCCGTACATCTTCCCCGTTTTTAACCGCCCCGTCGTCCACCAGGGTTGAACCGGTTCTAAAGCGGTGTTCATAGGCCGCCGCCAGGGAACCATGCAGGAACAGGGCCTCCTCTTCCTTTGGCTTCAGGCGATCCAGGAGTTCCTCCAGGAGCAGTTGGTCCTCCCCGGATTTTAGGGTGGAGAGCTTCTCCCCCAGCTCCGCCAGGTCGCTCCCATGGACCGGATACGCGCTGAGGGGCAGGACCTTTCCCGCCCGGCGGTAGAGACGGCGGAGCAGGCTTACCTCGGGGCTGTCCTCATAAAAAAGTTCCCCCCAGAGCTTCCCCGCCCCGGAGAAGAGGAGGAGGATCGCCAGTAAGAGGCCCCCGGATCTTAGCTTAAACATCTACGCAGGCTCAGAGGACGCCCAGGGTGAGTTTTGCCCCAATGGAAAAACGGAAGATAAACTCATGCGTATTCGAGGCTTTCCATATCCAGATATCATCATCGATAGTCCTCTCTCCGTTACCGGCGGTATATGGGTCCCTTTCCGCAGGGACCAGGGTAAGCTTATTGAAGCGCCCCCCCAGGGCGATGGCGGTGAACAGGGTCAGGGGAAGCCGCCTTTGGGATACAAGGAAGCGCCGGGATACCTGGACCCGCAGTTCCAGGAGCTTTTCAAGGTTGCCGTCATCCAGCAGGCTGGAGCCCTCTTTGTCATTGTAGAGGTTGCTCCTGCTGTCATAGTCATGCCAGGGATTGGCGGGGGAATTGTTTCCCGAAAGCACCAATTCCAGTTCCGCGTTGACCAGGAAGTTATAGAAGCTGTTCCGATAATCCGCCTGGAAGGCGATGTTGTTTTCCCCGTGTTTATAACCGATCATATTGTCCTGAATAAGGATGCTTACCGGGGTGCCCCCGCTTTCATCGTCGAAGTACCGGGTCTCGGGGTAGTAGGTGTATCCGTAGGCGGTGGCGGCGCTGTCATTTTGATATTTCCCCGTATCATCGGTGCCGATGGGCTCAAAGGTATACTTAAGCGCGCCCCCGTGGTGCAGGCCAAAACGCCCGTAGGGGGTCTGTATCCGGCCCCCCAGGGCCCAGGCCGCCTTCCAGGGGTTGTTGGAAAACCCATCATAGATAAACCGGAGGAATCCCAGGCTAAAATCGTCCACCAGCACCTGGGCATAGGCGCTCCAATCGGTTTTATCAATATCCCAGAAAAGGCCGATGAGGTTGTTTTCGTTTGACGCGGTGGTCCAGGGGCGGCCGGGGGTCCCCTTAACGTACTGGATAAAATACTGGGGTATGGGGTTCAGCAAATATTCAAGGTCAAAGGACCGGCCCGTATATACCGCGGCGTCCAGGAAACCGATCCGCCAGTCCTTTATCTTAAGGCCGTAGATCTTGTAGTTCACCCCCCGGTCGGGAAACCCGTAATCCTGAAGGCCGGAGGTGTCGTTTGGGGGATTAGGATCGGGGGGCTCAAGAAATTTATCCGGATCTCCGGTTTTCCGCCGGTAATACTCATTCCATGCCGGGGAGGATACGCTGTTCCGGGCGGTGGCCTCTATCCACTGGGTCTGGTAGATAAAACGGGGGGTTTCAAAATCCAGTTCCACCGTATTGGCGGAATGGCCCAGGGAATTCACAAAGAGGGAATAGGGGGAATCCACAATATCATAGACCCGGAAACGCCCCCCCCGCAGGGAAAAGGGTCCCTTGGAATAGGAGAGCCCCCCCTCATTCATAAAGAAATAGAAGCCCCCCAGATTACCGCTGGGCAGCATGGCCCGGTTGGGGGCGTATTTCTGATCGTTACTCATGGAGAGATCCGCCACCAGGTTAAAGGGTCCCGCCAGATAGTCCATCCGGATGGTCTCCCGGTTCCAGAAAGATTTTTCCATGACCCCAAAGTCAACGCCAAAATCGAGGTCCAGCCGGTCATCCTCGCCGAACAGGGGCCGGGTCAGGGGAATAAGGGGTTTCCGCTCCTCCGCGGGCTCCTCCTCCGGTTCCTGGGCTATGGCAAGGGAACAAACACAAAGCAGCAACACCATAAAGCAAAAGAAATTTTTCATCGATAAACCTCTGAATTCATTATAATATACCGGTGAAAATGGCTCAACACAGGATTTCGACAAGCAGGGCAAAAGCGTTTACTCTCTATCGGGGTTTTCCGTGGGGAGGGTCAATTTTCCGGGGGGGACATGAGGATCTTGTCGATCCGGTTTCCATCCATGTCCACGATCTTAAAACTGAACCCGTTCCATTGGAAACTTGCCCCGGTCCGGGGTATTTCCCCCGCCAGTTCCAGGACAAAACCCGCCAGGGTATGGTATTCCTGGTGATCTCCGGGCAGATCGCCCAGGGCCAGGAGTTTGACAATATCGTCGATATTCACGCTGCCGTCCGCCAGGTAGGTCCCGTCCTCTTGCCGGAGGATGCCTTCTTCCTCCTGGGTGGAGGCGGATAATTCCCCCACGATTTCTTCAAAGAGATCCAGTACCGAAAGGACCCCCGAAAAACCGCCGTACTCATCCATAACAAAAAGAAAATCCGCTTCCCCCTTTTTAAAAGACTCAAAGGCCTTGAGCGCGGACATGGTTTCGGGCACAAAGTAGGGAGGCCGGGTGATGGCCTTGAGACCCCGCCAGGGTTCTTCCAGCAGGGCCAGGAGTATATCCTGGACCGATACCACCCCGGCGACTTCGTCCAGGGTCCCGGCGGCCACGGGAAAATAGCGCTGTTCCCGGAAGGCCAGGGCCGCGGCCCGGACCTCCTCCCGATCCGAGTTGATGTCGAGCCATTCAATTTCTGAACGGTGGGTCATGAAGGTCCCCACGGGCCGGTCCCCCAGATAAAAGACCCCCTCCACCATGGTCCGTTCCTCGCTTTCCACAATGCCGGATTTTTCTCCCTCTATAAGGGCAATCCGTAATTCGTCCTCGGTCATTCCCGGGTCCGGGGCGTGGCCGATCCCCAGGGCCCGGAGGATCATGCCGGAAAACCGGGATACCCCCGCGGTGAGGGGCGCGCAGAAGACCGAGAGGACCCTGATAAGGGGGAGGGTCCGGGCCAGTATTTTTTCCGGGGCCCCCAGGGCCAGTTGTTTGGGGAGGGCCTCCCCCAGGATGATGGACAGCGGGGTAAGGACCAGGGCAAGGGCGGCGGCGGCGAGGAAATCCCCATAGGGGGCCAGGGCCTCTATGGTCTTGAGACAGGCCCCCAGGAACCAACTTATCCGGATGCCGCCAAAGGCGCCGGCCAGGATCCCCAGGAAAACGCCCCATATTCTGAGGGCCGAGAGCAGGGGGCCGGAATTTTCCGCCGCTTCCAGGGCCCGGCGGTATTTCCGGTCCCCGGTTTCGGCCTTTGCCCGGAGCCGGGGCTTCCGGGAAGAAACCAGGGCCCTTTCAATCAGGGAAAAGAGGCCCCCCAGGACGATTATTCCCAGGATAATGAGTATCGCGGATAAAGGGGGCTCCCCGGCAGGTGCGGAATTCATGGGGAACCGATTTCCTCCCGGACCAAGGGCCGGACTATGTATATGCTGTCCTGGGATGTTTGCAGGGTTCTGTTTTTTCCGTCCGGGGTTAACTCTCCAAAGACCTGGACCACGGGGAACCGGGGGTTTTCGGGATTTACATCTACTACCTGGCCCTTCTTTTCATTGGAGAGGAGTACATAGAGCCCGATGGGATAAATGGAAAGGGAATACACCAGGGCCCGGACGATGGTATCATCGTACTGCTTTCCCACGTTTTTCAGGAGGTCTATCATACCCGTATAGCCGTCTTTTGCGTCCTTGTGGGGCCGGTTATTGGTCAGGGCCTCATAGGAGCAGGCCACGGCGATGATCTTCGCATAGAGGCTGATCTTATCCCCCGTAAGCTTCTGGGGGTAACCGGTACCGTTTTCCCGTTCATGATGCTCCAGGGCCGCCAGGCTGATGGTCAGGGGGAAATCGAAGGATTTGAGCATATTAAAACTCAGCACCGGATGGGTAAGGATGGCCTTCCGTTCCGGGGGGGAAAGGGGCCGTTTATTCAGATAGATCTGGGGGGGGAGCTTTATCATGCCTATTTCGTGGAGTAGCGCGGCTACTCCCAGTTCGATAAGCCGGTGATTGGGCAGCTTTAGATAGGAGCCGATGATAATCGAAATAATGGTAGATTTTACCGCATGGGAGGCCAGATAGTTCTGATCCGTTCCCGGTTCGGCGTTTTTCTGTACCCTCAGGAGGAAGCGGCGGTCCTCCTTAATAACATCGCAGATCCCCTTTATCTTTTCCGCCACATCCTTAAATTGAAGCTCGTTTTTTATGGCCACATGGGTAAAGAGGGTATCTACATATTTCAAAAAAGAGGCGTAAAACGCCTCGGCCCGCCTGATCTGATCGTTGTCGCTGAGCCCCTTATCTACCCCTTCTCCGTCTTCCGGAAGGGTATTCCCATCCTCGGAAAAATACGTTTCCCGCGGTTCACCGTCGCTTAGGACTTCCCTAAATTCCCAATCTTTCAGCGCCTGGGCTATCGACTTGGAGAAGGCCATTTCCGGCGCGGCCAAAACGAACTGGCTGTCAAGATATACCGGCTTGGAAAAAAAACTTTCCCCGGGAATATCCTCAACAAGATAATTTTTCATTTATGGCCCCTGTAAACAACCTGTTTTCCTTTCCGTTGACTTGCCAATTTCTTTCCTCTATTATTAAATTTCGGTAATAAAGAGGAGAGATTGTCATTGAAATTCAAAACTGTTTTCATTTTTTTTAATTGTATCATACTGATCTTTTTATGTTTAGTGTTTGTTCTGTCATTTTTTATCCTGGGAACCGGCTTTGCCCTTACCTTTTTTCGCACCGGCTGGCCCCTGGCGCTGGTTCTTGTCCTGGTTCTGGCCGGGCTGGATATTTTTTATTGTATCAACCGGCGTCTTTTCTTTCTCCTGGAACGGGAAGATTGGCCCGCCCTGGTACAGTACCTTGAAGGCAGGG
>JAISOR010000060.1 GCA_031275535.1 Treponema sp.
ATAAAAACTTATACATCATTATATCACACTTTGGTCCAAAAAACCACTTTTTTGGAAAAAAATTTAAAAAAAACGCAAAAAAAGTGTGCGGCTGCTTTTTTGCCTTACCAGCGGGGTCCGCGGGGGAGCGGGAATTCCCCCCGTGCGCTCACCTGTGGAGTGCGCCAGCGGAGCCCGGGAGCCGGTCTCCTCCGGCGGGGAATTCCAGAAACGCGCGCAGGGGGAATTCCCGCTCCCCCGCGGCATAGCCGGGAAAGGCAAAAAAGCAACCGCCTTCGCGGGGGAAGATGCCGGGGAACGGGGGCGCTGTCCTGCGGGGGGCGGGGGGAATTCCCGCTCCCCCGCGGCATGGCCGGGAAAGGCAAAAAAAGCAGCCGCCTTCGCGGGGGACTGTGCCTACCAGCAGCAGTACCCGCCGTCGATGATTAAATCCGCCCCGGTCATGTAGTCCGACGCCGGGGATGCAAGGTAGACAACGGCCCCCTGGAGGTCATCGGTGGATGCCATCCGGCCCATGGGGATCTTCTCCAGCCATTTGGGCAGCATGGTCTTACCCTCGGGGGTCTCCAGCAGCTTGTCCACCAGGGCGGTTTTGGTGTACCCCGGGCTGATGCTGTTCACCCGGATGTTCCGGGGGGCCCATTCCGCGGCAAGGCTCCTCGTCAGGTGCAGCACCCCCGCCTTGGAGGCGTTATAGGCGCACTGGTTTTGGGGGGTGTTCGAGATATGGGCCGACATGGAGGCGGTGTTGATGATCTTCCCGTAACCCGCCTTCGCCATTTCCCGGGCCTCCGCCTGGGCGCACAGGAACACCGCGTCCAGGTTCAAGGCCAGGATCTTCCGCCACTCGTCGAAATCCTGGACCAGGGCGTCCCGCCAGGCCCCCATGCCGGCGTTGTTCACCCCGATGGTGAGGGCCCCCCACCGGTCGGCCACGGTTTTTACCATCCGGCCAACGTCTTCGGGGCTGGTAACATCCGCCTTAACCGCCATGGCCTCGATGCCCGCCTTCCCCAATGCCCGGACGGTTTCCTCCGCCAGGGCCAGGTTGATATCCGCCACCGCTATCTTCGCCCCCGCTTCTCCCAGGGCGAAACAATAGGCCTCCCCGATGCCCTGGGCCCCGCCGGTTACCAGGGCCGTTTTCCCTTCCAGTTTAAACCGATCAAGAATGGTCTGTGCCATAGCGTAACTCCATAAAATAAAATTTGAAGGGCCCGGGTTTTAAAATATCGCCCTTAAAACCCCGTGACGCCGCCCCGCTTATAGCGGGCCGTTCGGCAATATCACCACCTTCAGGACCCCTTCGGTCCCCTGTTCAATGGTGTCAATCCCCCGGGCGAAATCCTCCAGGGAAAGGCAATGGGAAACCAGGCCGGTAACATCGATCCTGCCCGATTCAAGGAGGCGCACCGCCTGGATCGAATTCCGCACCGACGTATAGGATGAAAGGATGACGAGCCCCTTCTCAAATATGGTAAAGGCGGGCAGGCGCACCGCCGCGTCCCGTTTGGGTACGCCGAACCAGAGCAGGGTCCCCCCTTTGCGGACGTACTTCAAACTCTGCTCCATAAGGAAGGTGGAACCCGCCGCTTCCACCACCACATCGTAGCCCTCGGTTTCAAGTTTGTCCGGGGAATCGGCGGTATGTCGGGCCCCCGATTTCCGGGCCAGTTCCAGCCGGCTCTGGTTTTTGTCGACCTGGGTAATGCCGCTCGCGCCCTGGAGCTGAATCACCCGGGACAGGAGGATGCCGATGGGGCCCGCCCCCAGGATAGCCACCCGGTCCCCCATGCGTATCCGGGCCCGCTGCACCCCGTGGAGCACGCAGGAGAGGGGCTCCACAAAGGCCCCGGAGAGGAAGGGCAGGGCGCCGATGTTAAAAACCGCCTTCTCCGGGACAACCGCGTATTCGGCCATGCCCCCCGGCAGGGTAACCCCCACCCCGTTCCAGTGTTCGCAGAAATTCTGCCGGTTATTGAGGCATGGGCCGCAGTTGTCGCAGCTGATATTCGGCTCAACCGCCACCCGGTCCCCGGTCTTGAACCGGGTAACCCGGCTGCCGGTTTCCACCACCACCCCGGAAAATTCATGCCCCGGAACAACCGGATAGGACCCCAGGTACTCCCCCCGGTAGATATGCACATCCGTACCGCATATCCCCGACGCCTTGACCTGGATCTTCACCTCCAGGTCCCCCACCGGCGGGACCGGCAGGGTCTTGACCAGGGCCGTCCCCGGTTTTTCAATTACCAGCGCTTTCATGTCCACCGCGTTACCTCCCGGGGCTGTTTTGGAACAGCTTACTTTACACTAAATTTTTCATATTGTATACTGAGGCTGTTCCAAAACCCGGTTGGTTTTGGAACAGCTTCTATTGAACTTGTCCGGCAGCCAGGGCAAACGCATATACCGTTCGCCGGGACGGGGCGCGTGCCGGTACGGAAAAATTTTCCGGTGGTCCGGCCGGTCCGTTCCGGCGGGGAGTATAGGTATCATTATGCGGAGACCCCTTTGTTTTTTGCTGTTCTTCCTTCTGTTCCGGTGCCCCCCCGTTCCCGGGGATACGGTTGGTTTCCGGGGCGGCCTCTTTATCGACAGCCCCGACATCCTCGCGGAGGAGAAGGACTTGTTTCTTGCCCCCCAGATTGAATATGAAAGATCCTTTGGCCTTTTCGATCTGTATCTCGGAGGGCAGTATGCGTTTCATCTCACCAAATTTGCTCCCCAGTTTTTTTTCACCGAAGAAACCTTCGCCGCCCATGTGCCCCTGGGCTCCCGGTCGGAGCTCCAATTCAGGCTCCACAATGAAACCGAACTCCGCTTTAGCCCCGGCGGGGGCAGCGGCAGGGTGCAGCCCGGGGCGGCCTGGGGCCTGTTTCTCCCGCTGGGGGACATTTCCCTGGCCCTGGGGGCTCCCCTTTTCTATCCCGCCGGGGACAGCGGGGGCTTCCGTTTCGGCCTTGCGGGGGAGGCGTCCTATATTACCCCCATCTGGTTAGGGGTCAGGGCCGCCGCGACCTTCATCATCGTCCCCGCCCCTGTTTTCGACGGCATGGAGTTTGCCGTCAACTACACCGGGGATCAATATTTCGGGGAACTGGCCTTCAAGGCCGAAGATGCTTTTGGCCGTTTCAGCCTGAAGGCGGAATTTAACTACTTCTTCAATTTCTTTATCATCAAAGGCGGGCTGGAACTGGGGAACCTGGGGACCGTGGAGGCCATAACCCTGGCCCCCGCCCTGGGGATAAAATACCGGCTCTGACTCCCCGGGCAGCCGCGTGGGGTCCGGTGGCTACATGACCGGCAGTCCGGGGCGGCGCCTGTTATAGTTCCCGGATTTGGCTTTCCGTCAGCCCGGTAATCTGAACAATTTGTTCGAGGGGTATGCCAAGGGCTTTCGAATTCCGGACGATTTCAACCGCTTTCTGTTTTTCCCCGGTCTTTATCCCGGTCTTTATCCCTTCTCTCATCCCCTCTCGCCGGGCATGATTGATGCCGCTCGTACAGTCCGAAAGCGCCATCTGCCGCATCTCGTATGCCCGTAACGCTTCCTTGTCCTTCGCTATATGCGCCACCCGCGTCTCCGCCTTCTGTATCGCCTGATCCATCCTCACTGCCTCCTCCACCAGCCATTGCGGACTGTCCTGATCCAGCCGCGCCAGCCACCGGTGTAACGGGTCGTTCCGTATATCCTTTTCCACCATCGCCCTGAATTTTACCATGTCCAAAAAGTGTATCTCCAGC
>JAISOR010000090.1 GCA_031275535.1 Treponema sp.
CCAGGAAATATCAATTACTTCTCCATTTATTATATTCCAAACATGAGGCCCATTTTGTTCCATGTTTATACCACGGTGTTCGATAATTTCCAGTTGCCTAAGCAGGGAAAGCTCATAACATCCAAATCCGGCGTAATATAGATACAAAATTCCCTGCCATGAAAAAATTCCATGCGCATCAAGGCCGACTAATTCGGCCAAATCCGCCGGCACTGTTGTTTTATTTACGGAATAAATTCCATCCTCAATAAATCCCTGTTGGGCGATAACTATATCTCCACCAAATTTTTCAAAAACACTTAAAGCCTCAAAACCGCAATCTCTCTCCGGTGAATAAGGCGGAAGGCTTTCGGCAAGTCCCTTCAATTCTTGAGGCATCGGGACTCCTGGTTTGTTTGGTAAGGTTCCGCAACCAGCCGCCATAATAATTAAAACACAAATTATGCCGTTTGCCCTCATGATTTACTCCTGCCCTTCCGGGTGTTTCCAATTTACTGTTTTTAAAATACTTTGTCAAGCATTGTTTAATATTCTCAAAACCAATTGCGCATTAGTATACGCAATCAATTCCAAAATGAAGGAGGATCAACGCGGCCCTCGTACAAATAGTGAATGATTTTTTTGACGAAAGGAGCGGAACAATCGTATTCATGACGGCGGAATATGAATGAGCAATACAGATCAGGCGCCAGGTTGCCCAGAACAAAAGGGAAAGGGCATAGAGCGCCGAAAGGGGGGTAAAGATTCGGATGGATTTTCTGAAGGCCGGTATGGTTTGGAGCAGGGCCTTAAACACCAGACGCAGTTCGCGCGGGGAGAAACTCACCATCAGATCCTCTGATATGGCTCCATAGGCAGGCTTCTCCTTTCCCAGGTCCGTGGTTTCAAAACTCATGGGATAGCAGACATTAGCCATGGTAAAGCCCATGTTGAGAGCCTTGGTAAAAAAGGCGCTGAAGCCCCGGCGGAAGTTTTCAAGAAAGACCTCTTCGTCTCCCCCCTCGTCCAGGGGCGGAATCATCTCCCCGGCGATACAGCGGTTTATCCCCAGGTTGACGGCGGGGTACAAGCCCCGGGCATGGAACACCGGCAGGGCTTTGACGATGCCCCCTACTACCCCCGGAAGGCCGCGCAGCCGCTCATGGGTTTCGGTATCCGCGGAGTCCATGCTGATCCAGAAATTCCGCAGGGGGCTTTTTACCAGGGATTCGACAAGGGGGATCAACCGATCCAGGCCGGCGGCCTCTCCGCCGGGGGCGAACATATACCCGTTAGTGCCGCTGCGCAGGTAGGGGATTTTCAAATCCCCGGCATAATCCAGCAGGTTCAGGATCTCGGGGAGATTGATGAAAGGCTCCCCTCCGGTAAAGGACACCGCATCCACACCATTTTCAGCGCACTCCTTAAGGACCCGCTTAATGGTTTCCGCCGGAAGCCTGGCCCGTTTGATTTCCGCTTCCCTCCGCATACCGCATTGGGGACAGCTTCCGTTGCAGTAATTGGTGATCCGGATAACAAGCTGCCCGGGAAGCCGGAAGGCCGGGCCAAAGCCAGGGCCAGGAAACCGCTAAGCAAACCGCCCATCACGAGGCCCGTTTCAAGTACCGCCGCCGTTGTTCCTCAATTACCGCGGCATAGGTGTTTAAAAGCCCGTCAAAGACGTGGTTCCAGTCCCGGGCCAGGGCGGTCCTCCGGGCGTTTTCCGCCAGACCCAGGCGGAGTCCGGGATCTTCCATAAGGGTAATCAGATTTTTCAGAAAGGCTTCCCGGCGATCCTGGGGACAGAGCAGGGCGTTGTTTCCATGGGAAAGAAAATCCTTCACACCTCCGCCTTCCACCCCCGCCACCGGCAGCCCCGAGGCCATGGCCTCCAGCACGGCGTTGCCGAAGGTTTCGGTCCCCGAAGGAAAGGCGAAACAATCCGCCGAAGCGTAGATCTCCGAAAGTTCCCGGCCCCTTTTGAATCCCGTAAGAACCACATGGGGCAGCTTTTGCCTCCTGATTGTTTCGGTATAGGGGCCGTCCCCGGTAAATACAAACGCCGTTTTCCGGGGAAAACGGCGTTCAAGTTCGGTGACTGCGTAGAGCAGCATATCAAGGTTCTTTTCCGGGGAGAGACGGCCCACATAGAGAAATATACACTTCCCCTTTCCAATCCGGTTCCGCAGATCTTCGCTCCGGTATTCGGGGTTGAAGAGCGCCGCATCTATTCCCCGGGACCAGAGGCCCAGGTTCCGGTATTGCCTGCGGAAAAGATCCTCCAGGGTATGCCGGGAGGGGGCCAGGATCCGGTGGGCAAAACGGTAAAACCAGGAAAGGTACTTTTCCAGCGCCGGTTTGAGGAACCCAAGGTTAAAGTAACGCAGATACTCGCCATAGTTGGTGTGGTAGCTCATTACCAGGGGCAGGTTGCGGGCAAGGGCGTAACGCATGCCCCGGAAGCCAATTCCCAGTTCGGTGGTTACATGAACCAGATCCGGCTGAAAGGCGTCGCAGATCTCATCAATTTTCCAAAAAGCGGGAAAGGCCAGCCTGCTTTTTGGGGAGAGCGGCACCTTGACTCCCTTGAAGCGGTACAGGCTCCGGTAAGGGGAACCGCGGTTCTCCCGGCGGGGAAGCGCGTCTTCCTCATCATAAGCCGGGGCTAAAATCGCATGGTGGATACGTTTTTCGCCCAGATATGCCGTAAGCCTGGACAGCGTATTGCTCACCCCGTTGACTTCCGGGTCATACGTGTCGGTAAAATACGCAATTCTCATGCAGCCCTCCCTGTAATAAACCTGGCGTAATAATGCCGGCGGACTGTGAAAATCAGAATAAAAAAAAGTGAAATTTTAGTAAAAAAGCGTTCTTTCCAAAAATGTGGAACATGAGGATGGTCGTTTCAGACGGTTTTTACCTGGGGGAAGCCGGGGTAAGCAATGAACTGTTTCTGGTATGCTCTGTCCCTGCCAGGGGAAAGACTGGGCAAAACAGCGGATAGGTATGGGGAGCAATGGACAATCGCAGAAACGAATCATAAAAACAGCAAACTATCCGCCGATGCCCTCAAAAAGGAATTAAATCTTTGAGAGATACGGGACTCCTCTCCATCACGCCCAGCTTCCTTGCCAGGCGCCTCCTGGCCGCCTTTCTTGCTAAACTTCTTGACAAAATATCAAATCTTCTGAGAGATACAGGACTCGAACCTGCCACCTTCAGCTCCGGAGGCTGACGCTCTATCCAGATGAGCTAATCTCTCATATGTGATTTTTCAACTTTACCTTATTTCGATTCCGGTGTCAATACCACGGGGAGAGAGTGTGAAGGATTGAGAGTGAGGAGTGAAGCGGGAAGAGGGCGGGGAGTTGAGTGAGGTGTGGGGCGTGGTTTGGCTTTCATTTATTGTATCCCGGATAAAGAGTAAAGGCTTTTGCCCTGCTTTAGCCCCCGGGCTGGTACTAAATAGCATAATAGGGTACTATAATACGCCTGCTCATTCATATATAAGGTGGTGGTATATATGGAACCTATTATCTTGGCCTCCGGTTCCTTGCGAAGACAGGAATATTTGCGGCTTTTGGGACTTCCCTTTAGTATCATGCCGGCCCTCATAGACGAAAGCCCCTATGGAGGGCTGGGGCCAAAGGAATTGGCCGAGGATTTGGCGGTCCGAAAGATTAAGAAAATCGTGGAATTGCTTGCCGGACGGCTCCCTTCGTGGATCTGCGGGGCCGATACGGTTATTTCCGTTGACGGGGATATTTACGGGAAACCCCTGGACCGGGATGACGCGCAGCGGATGCTGACAAAATTACAGGGAAGGAAGCACGAGGTGGTTACCGCCATTGCCCTATATAATGGCAGGGAAAAAACCATCGATTGCCGCTCCGTGGTAAGCACCGTGTTCTTCGCATCCCTCTCAAAAGAAGAAATAGAATGGTATCTCAATACCGGGGAATGGCAGGGCGTCGCGGGGTCCTATAAAATCCAGGGCCTGGCGGGGTGTTTTGTGTCCGGAATTAAGGGCTCCTATAGCGCCATTGTGGGCTTGCCAATGCATGAATTTTATGCCATGCTAAAGGAGAATGGTTATCCCTACGGGGGCTAATCATCTATTGGAATTTCGGCGTCAGGCATGAAATTCCGGGGCAAAGGCCTGGCCTTTTGCCTATTTTCCGCCGTCCTTTTCGACGGTGAGATAGAGGGAAGGCGCCGTCAGGACGCCCGAAAACGCCGGTTCCGGCCCTTTGGCCGGGAAAACGGGGGATATTCGGGGAAGGCGGCCAGGGAGGAAATTTTGGCTGTAGTTACCATGAAAAATTTGCTTGAATCGGGGGTGCATTTCGGGCACCAGGTTAAGCGCTGGGATCCGCGGATGAAAAAATATATCTTCGCGGAACGGAACGGAATCCACATCATCGATTTACAGAAAACCATCCAGGCCATCAAGGATGCCTACGAGGCGGTTCGTAAAACCGTCGCTTCGGGGAAAACGGTTCTCTTCGTGGGTACCAAGAAACAGGCCCAACAGGCCATACAGAAAGAGGCCGAGCGCTGCGGGATGTTTTTCGTGAATAACCGTTGGCTCGGCGGCATGTTGACCAACTTTGTTACCATAAAGAAATCGCTGCTCCGTCTAAAAAAGCTGGAAAAGATGGAGGTGGACGGAACCTTTGAAAATCTTACGAAGAAAGAAATAGCCTCCCTGGGCAAGGAGCGGGCCAAGCTCCAGAAAAACCTGGGGGGCATAAAAGAGATGAAGGATCCCCCGGGCATACTCTTTATCATCGATACCCGCAAAGAGGCCATCGCGGTGGCGGAGGCCCAGCGCATGGGGATCCCCATTGTGGCGGTGGTGGATACCAACTGTAACCCCGATGGTATCGACTATCCCATCCCCGGCAACGACGACGCCATCCGGGCGATTACCCTCTTTACCCAGATCGTCGCCAATGCGGTGGTGGAGGCCGATAATGAGGCGGGGCTCAAGATCATCGAAACCCTGGGAGACGAAGAAGAGGAACAGGAAGAGGTCCTGACCGATGCGTCCATCAAAGAAGAGGATCGGGAAATTGATATTGAATCCTACTCTTCAACTCCAGCCGCCGAACCCAAGGCCGCGCCGGAGGCGGAGGAGCCTGCCGAGGAAGACAGGCTTCCCGTGGATGTCGATAAGGTATACGACGAAGAATAAGGGCCCCTTCAAAAAGGAAACCCTACTATAAGGAGCAGCATAGATGGAAATCAGCGCGTCTGATGTTAAGAGGCTTCGGGAAAAGACCGGGGCGGGAATGATGGAATGCAAGAACGCTTTAGTCAGCACCGAAGGCAATTTTGAGCAAGCGGAAAAGCTGTTAAAGGAAAAGGGCCTGGCCGCGGTGGAAAAACGGGCGGACCGGGCAACCAACGAGGGAAAGATCTTTATCAAAATAAAGGATCGTGCCGCGGTGCTGGTAGAACTGGCGTCGGAAACCGATTTTGTGGCCCGGAATCCCGAATTCATCACCCTGGGGGAAACTATCGCGGACCGGATCCTGGAAAAGGCCTATACCGATCTGAATGATGAGCTTACCGGAATGGTTACCGATCTGGCTACCAAGATCCGGGAAAACATGAGCCTTAAACGCTTTAAGGTGGTACAGGCCGGCCCGGATGAATACCTTACCCAGTATATCCACGGCGATGGGGCCATCGGGGTGGTGGTAAAATTAGGGGCCGATAAGCAGGAAGCCCTGGCGCAAAAAGAGGTGCAGACCTTTGCCTTCAACCTGGCCCTGCATATTGCGGCCTTTAACCCCGTGGCCCTGGATAGGACCAAGGTCGATCCGGCGTTCCTCAAGGAACAGGAAGAGATCTTCCATAAACAGATGGAGGGGGATGAAAAGCTTAAGGGCAAACCCGCCAATGTGATCGAAAATATTCTCAAGGGCAAGGTCAACAAATACCTTTCGGACATCTGTCTTTTGGAACAGGCCTATGTGAAGGATGAAAAATTAACCGTAACCCAGGCTCTGGCGGAATACGGCAAGCAGGCGGGGGCGGTTTTGACGGTCAGGGATTATGTATATTTTAAGGTAGGCGCATAGGGCGCAAAAAACGGAGACGGGCATGCACAGTGTCATATCAACATCCGAAGAACGGATGAAAAAAACCATCACAAACCTCAAAGAGGGGTTTGCGTCCCTTAGAACCGGCAGGGCCTCCGCGGCTCTCTTTGACAAGATCCGGGTGGATTATTACGGGGACAAGTCGCCCCTGAACCAGGTGGCCAATATTTCCATCCCCGAGGCCAGGCTCATCGTTATCCAACCCTGGGACAAGAACCTAATCGGGGAAATTGAAAAGGCCATCCGTTCATCGGAACTGTCCCTTAACCCCTCCAATGACGGCAAGGTGATCCGTATCGCCATTCCCCCCCTTACGGAGGAGCGGCGGAAGGAACTGGTCAAGCTTGCAAAAAACCAGGCGGAACAGAGCCGGGTTGCGGTGCGGAATATCCGCCGGGACGGCAACGATGAACTCAAGAAGCTCCTCAAAGACGGGGAGCTTACGGAAGATGAGGAGGCCCGGAATTCCGAGGAACTCCAAAAAGTAACGGATAATTATATCGGTAAGGTTAACCAGGTTCTGGAAGAAAAAGAAAAAGAAATAATGGAAGTGTAATGCCCCCTTCATCCGTCGTTGATAGCTCCCGCCTCCCTTCCCATATCGGCATTATCATGGACGGGAATGGCCGCTGGGCACGGCGGCGCGGACAGATGCGTACCCAGGGTCATCTTGAGGGGCTCAAGACGGCAAAGAGGATCGTCCAGGCAGTGAGCAATTTAGGGATAGGCTATCTGACCCTCTATGTTTTTTCCACGGAGAACTGGAAACGGACCGCCGAGGAAGTCGGGTTTATCATGGGGCTGGTAAAACAGTACCTGGCGGCGGAGCTGAATTTTTTCCGGCAAAACCACATCCGGATCCGGCACGCCGGGGACGCCGCGACCCTGCCGCCGGACATTGCCCGGGAAATAGGGAAGGTCTGTGAGGATACCCGGAATTTCCGGGGCCTGCAGGTGATCCTGGCCCTGAATTATGGCGGCAGGGATGAAATAATCCGGGCCGTCCGGCGTTTGGCCGGGAACGGAGTAAACCCGGCGGCGCTTACCGAAGAGGCGATCCGGCAGCACCTGGACAACCCCGATGTGCCCGACCCGGATCTGATTATCCGGACCGCCGGGGAATTCCGGAGCAGTAACTTTTTACTCTGGGAGGCGGCCTACTCGGAATACTATGTTTCTGATACACTATGGCCGGATTGGACCGAAGACGAGCTCCTGGCAGCCCTTTCGGATTTTCAAAACCGGGAACGCAAATTTGGCGGCATGGCCGCCGGTCCTATGGGTGGAAACAAGGCATGAAAAAACTTATGCAGCGGCTTTTGATGTTTATTATTGGACTCCCCCTGATACTTTTTTTTGTGGCATTTCTTACCCCCAAACACCATTTGGCCCTTAACATCATCGTCGTCATCTTCAGCGCCCTGGGAGCCGCCGAATTTGCGGATATGCTCCGCAAAAAAAACATCACCATTGCTCCCCCGGAGGCCGGTATCTTAGGCTCCCTGGGCCCCATTGCCATGACCCTGATGGTCAGTTTTGACATAAGCACCCAGATTGTCCCCATGGCATTAACCGTCGGTTCCGCCTGGCTCTTGGTCTCCGGGATTTTTTCCCGGAAACATACACTGCAGGATGCTATCAGCTATATGGCGGGGGGCCTTTCCGTTCTGCTCTACCCCGGTATGTTTATAGCGTGGATCATCAGGATGTCCCTGCTTCCCCAGGCGAATATGGTTATTCTGATGTTTCTCCTTATGGTTTTTGCCAACGATTCGGCGGCCTGGGCGGTGGGGATGCTCTTTGGCGGGGGGAACCGGGGCATCGTTGCCGCAAGCCCCAATAAGAGCGCCGCCGGCTTTTTAGGCGGCTGTATCGCCTCGGTGCTGGTGGGGATCGGGGCGGCTCTGTATATTCCCTCGGCTTTTATCTCTTCCCTTCTCCCCCCCGTAGCGGCGGGGGCCATTCTGGGATTTTTGTCCGGTATTGCCGCCATCCTGGGGGACCTGGGGGAATCGGCGATGAAACGGAGTGCAAACATTAAGGACTCGGGCTCCCTTATCCCCGGCCGGGGGGGAGTATTGGATACCATCGATTCCATAGCCCTGGCGGCGCCGGTGTTCTATGGATTGTATTGGATCCTTTTTAGTTAATAGCTTGTGATGAAAAAACGGGTTGCCCTTCTCGGAGCCACGGGGTCCATAGGCAGAAGTTCCCTGGATGTACTCAGAAACGGGAAAGATGATTTTGAAGTGGTCCTCCTTTCAAGCCATACCGATCGGGCGGGTCTTCTGGGCCTGGCCGGGGAATTCCCCGCCGCAATCCTTGCCCTTTCCGGGTATCCTTCCCCGGCGGAGGCCCCGGAAGCGGGGGGCGTATCCTATTACGGAGCCCGGGGGCTTCTCCGGGCCATCGCCGCCGCGGGGGCGGAGATCGTGATAAACGGCATCGCCGGGGCCGCGGGGCTCGAACCATCCCTGGCTGCGCTGAACGCCGGGGCGGACCTGGCCCTGGCAAACAAGGAAACCCTGGTTATGGCGGCGCCCCTGGTGCTTGCCCTGGCGGAAGAAAAAAAGGCCCGGATCATTCCGGTTGATTCGGAACATTCGGCGATCTTCAGCCTCCTGGAGGCCCACGGGAAAGAGAAGATCTCCGAACTGCTCCTAACCGCCTCGGGGGGACCCTTTCGGAAGTATACCAGGGAACAGCTTGCCGCCGCGGGTCCCGCGGAGGCCCTGGCCCACCCTACCTGGAACATGGGGCCCAAGATCACCGTAGATTCCGCATCCCTGGCAAATAAGGGGCTTGAGGTAATCGAGGCCGCGGGGCTCTTCCGCATACCGGCGGAAATGATAAGCGTGGTGGTACACCCCCAAAGCATCGTCCATTCCATGGTCCGCCTGAAGGATGGGGCGGTCTACGCCCAATTATCCCGGCCGGATATGCGGCTGCCCATCCACAGCGCCCTCTACGGATCCCGGTGCCTCCCCTGCCCCTTTGGGGCCCTGGGTTTCGACGCCCCCCTTAGCCTGGAATTTGAAAGGCCCGATCCTGAAAGGTTCCCCATGCTTCCCCTGGCCTATGAAGCCGCCCGGCTTGGCGGGGTATATCCGGCGGTTTATAATGCGGCCAATGAGGCGGCCGCCGCCGCATTCCTCTCAAAGGCCGCGGGATTCCTTGATATACCCCGAATTGTCGAGTATGTTTTACATAGGGACTGGACAAGCGCCCATCCCTCTCTGACCATGGGATCGATCCTGGGGGCGGACGCGGAAGCCCGGAAGCTGGCTTTGGCATTTATAGAAAAGTATACGTAAGCGTGGGAGAAAAGTATGTTCATCATAAAGATCCTGTTGGGTTTAATCGGTTTGGGGGTGGTGGTCTTTGTCCATGAACTTGGACATTTCCTTGCCGCCCGGATGGTGGGGATCGACGTGGAGGCCTTTTCCCTGGGCTGGGGGAAGCCCCTGTTCAAAAAGAAAATAGGCGCCGTGGAATACCGGATCGGCATGGTCCCCATTGGGGGCTACTGCAAGATGCGGGGGGAAAACGAATTCCAGGAAGCCTACGAGCAGAAGGCCCAGGCCATACCCCGGACAAAGGGGACCTTTTACGGAACCGGTCCTTTCCGCCGTATCATCGTATGTTTTGCGGGGCCCTTTTTTAACATTGTCTTCGCGGTCCTGGTCCTCTCGATCATCTGGGGTATTGGGTTTGAGATCAATACCATGGATAACCGGATAGTCCTGGTGTCGGATATTAGCCCCGGGGAAAAGTATCCCGCGGATGAGGCGGGGCTTATGACCGGGGACCGGATCCTGGAGATAGCCGGCCGGCCCGTCGCCAATTACCACGACATCCAGGAAAACATTACCATTAACCCGGAAAAGCTCCTCCCCCTTAAGGTTGAACGGGGGGGGCAAATCCACGATTTGCAGGTCCGGCCCGGTCTGGACAAAAGCACCGGGGCGGGGAAAATTGGGGTCTATTTCTGGACCGATCCGGTGATAAGCGCCGTTTCCGAAGGAAGCCCGGCGGCGATTGCGGGCCTCCGGAAGGGCGACCGGATTCTCAGGATAAACGGCAGGGACTTCCCCTATACGGTCGCCCTGTTCAGTATAATCCGGGATCAGCCCCCGGTCCTGGCCCTGGACTTTGAGCGGGAGGGGCAGATCCTGTCCGCCGATTTGGTCCTGAGTTATACCGAAGAGGGCCTGGCGAATATCGGTTTGGAATACCAAACCATCCAATTGCACAGCCCCCCCTTCTCGCCCTGGGGAGCCCTTGCCAAGGGGGCGGAAGAAACCTGGAAGACCTTCGTCGTCTCCTTTAAAAGCCTGGCCCTCCTCTTTAGGGGCATTGATTTGACCCAGGCCGTCTCGGGTCCGGTCCGCATTACCTATATGGTAGGAGAGGTTGCCGCCGAAGGTTTCGGCCAGAGCGTCGGCGCCGGGCTCAGCTCGATGGCGAATTTCCTCGCCCTTATTTCCATCGCCCTCTGCATCATGAATCTCCTCCCCCTCCCGATCCTTGACGGAGGACAGATTGTGCTTTTTATAGTGGAAGCCATCAAGGGCCATCCCCTCCATCCCAAGACAATTTATGTGTTCCAGACCGTAGGGGTGGTCCTGGTTTTTGGGCTTATGCTTTTTGCGGTTTTCGGAGATATTCTATTCCTAACCCGGCACTAAGGAGCTATGATGAAACGGAAAATCCCCTGTTTCTGCGATAATACTTTTACGGTGGAGGTCCCGGAAGAGATCGATCTGGACCTTAGGCCCCTATATATCGATGAAATACTGGACGGCTCCTTCATGACCTTTACCTGTGCAAGCTGCGGGAAAAAACACAAACCCGAATTTCCCCTTACCGTATTGTGGCCGAGCCATTCCATACGCTTCGAGGTCCTCCCCGAACTGGAACGGGGAGAATTCTACCGGAGGAAGAAAGATCCCCCCTTTTCGGCAAAATCTCCCATAGAAAAGATCGAGACCATTATCGGATACCCCGAGCTGGCGGACAGGATCGCGGTCCTTAGGGACGGACTTGAGCCCCATGTCATAGAGGGTTTAAAATACTTTGTCCTCCTTAAGGCCGATGAATCTTACCCGGAGGAGGAGATTAGTATATGGTATCAGAACCGGGGGCCCGATGGCCTGGAATTTCACATCCACGGACTTAAACAGGATGAAGTTGCGGTGACCCGCCTTCCCCTGGCTCTGTATGAAAAAACCCTGGAGGATTATAAAAGGCACCCTAAGGAGGAACCCTTTGTTTCCCTGCAGGTCCGTTCATATCTTTCGGTACAAAACATGATGCGCGGCGAGGAATCAAAATGAAGGGGCGCAGCCTCCTGAACAGGAAAAGATGGAGCTTGCTAAGGCCCCTCCTCATGGCCCTGGTGATCGCCTCCGGCGCGGCTTCCGGCGCCGGCGCCCAATCCCGGATGTCCTCCCCGGGCGCTGCGAATGCTGCGGGCGCTACGGATGCTACGAGCGCTGCGGGCGCCGGCCCGGCGCCCGTTTCCGGCGGACACACGGGGGCGGTACATGCCCTGGTTTACGATTCCGGCCAGGGGAGGATCCTCAGCGCCGGGGCGGACGGCTTTTTGGGGATCTGGAACCCGCAGAACAATACCGCGGTGGAACAGTTCCAACTAAGTTCCTATTCCCTGCAATCCATGATCCTGCGGCCGGGAAAATCCCAGATAGCCCTGGTGGAAAGCGACGGCCTGGGGCTGTACCGTATTTCCGCCTGGGATTACGGGACAAAAAAGAACTTATTTATCCTCCGTTTCAAGGATCCCATATCCTATATCAATTATTCCGCCGGGGGGAATTTTCTTATTGTCGCCCGGAGCGCCAGAACCGGGGTGGCCTTTATCCATCCGGAGACCGGGGAAGTCCTGGAATCTCCCTCGAATCTTACCGGTTCCGTGATCTTTGCCGCCACCGGCAGATCGGAACGGACCATGATATCCTATACGGCTGCCGGGATCCTGTCCTATTGGGAACTGGAATCGGGGGAAGAAATACAGCAGGCCCCGGTCCCGGCCAATATGGCGAGCCCCCTTTTATTCGGGAACAACCGTTTCTTTGGCGGCCTTGATTCCGGCGGGCTCGTTGTCCTGGACGCCGTGTCCGGCAAGGAGATAGCCCGGGATCGGACCATTACCCGGGGACGGCTGTTCCCGGTTTCCCCGGAATCGGCGGAGTTTGTCTGCCTTACGCAGGAGAGCGGCGGCGGCCAGAGCCTGATCTCCTTCGGCATAAACGCCGCCGGCAGGCTGGAAACCAGGAGCAGGCGGGCCATCCCCCCATCCATCACCTCCATTACCAGTGTACTCAGCATGGGAAACAACGCGGCCCTGGGGACCGCCGCCGGGGTGGTATGGACCTTTTCGCAAAACGGAACAGCCCGGGTCATGGCCACGATGGATCCGCTTAGGATTGATGAAATAGCGGCCTCGGGCCCGGCGCTTGCTTTTATCAGCGGGGACAAACAGCTGGGATTCATTCCCCTGGATTACAAAAACCTGCGGGACCGGGAGACCATCAGCCTGGAAGGGGCCGGTAATTACAGCCACATTAGCCCCGGCCCTTCCGGCGCCCCGGATGAGGGGGGGAGCTTCCTGCTCTGGCAGTCCGATAATACCCGGCTTTTCCCGGCAATTAAAAGAAGCGGTCCCCGGGCCGACGGAAACGGGGCGGCCTTCCCCGGCCCGGGCGGGGCCGGGGAAAACGGGGACCCCGTCCTGAACGGTCTCTCCCTGCGCTTTCCCCTGCGTTCCGTATCGGTCCTGGAAGATCAAGCCCTGTTCCTGGATTCGATGGGTACTATTACCGTCCTGTCTACAGGAACCGGCAACGCGGCCTTTTCCTATTCATCCGCCGGCGCCCTGGATGTCTCATTCCTCAACGGGGAGAACATCATTATCGGGCGGGTCGCGGAAAACGCCCCCTTTTTGATGGTGAATATCCGGACCGGGGAGACCGTACCCATGGCCTATCCTTCTTCCATTGGGGCTAAGGTATACCGGGGCCCCGGCGGAACCCTATACGGCGCGGTGGTGGATCAGTCCCCGGGAAACGTCAAAACCGCCATTGTCAGCCTTAATCCCCTGAACCCCGCCCAGTCCTTTCCCCTGGTTGAATATCAGGGAGAAGATACGGGCTTTAGCATTGCCGAATGCGGCGGCATCCTGGCTTCGACCATAGGGGGCGACGGGGCCAGCCTCTACGGTTCCCGGGGCTTTATCCCCTTTGAGCGGAGTTCCGGTCTCCCCATACGCCTTATCGAGGGGGAGGGCTTCTTTATCGCCCTGGACAAGAAGGGCGCCATTAGCTGGCATGATCCCCGTTCGGGGAAACTTCTGGCCCTGCTGCGGATCTACCCGGATCAGTGGCGCCTGGAAACCGGCGGGGGGCAAACAACCGGGGGCGCGGTAAGGGCAAACTAATCGTGGGCAGGGTTCTTCCTGACCTTTTCTATGGCCCGGGCTACGGCTTCCCGGACACTTTTCGCGTAGGACTCTTCATTCATGGCTTGGGAAGCATAGAGGGTTCCCAGCAGGGAAACCCGGTACAGGGGCTTAACCGTATTCAGCGCCATGGCGGCCATATCTACCACACATTCATTACAGCGGCAAATC
>JAISOR010000107.1 GCA_031275535.1 Treponema sp.
TATTGACACCTAATTTGACAGCTAATTCGTTATAATATAATGAATTACGAATATTTCGATATGTCTATTTCATATAAAAGATTAGTATATTACATTTTTTAATTGCAAAAATAAAATTCCCTGTTATACTACGATCATGGAAAAGACGAAAAATCCCCAAAAGGCGGATGGGTTTCAGAACGAGTATCTCTTTGTCCTGCCCGATAAATCTCTTGTGCGGCTTGAGAGGGACGAATTATTCCGGCCCCTGGTAGTCACCGACATCGGTTACTTTCCCCATGCAGCCTATCATTTCCGGCAGCGGCCCCAGGGGTGCAAGACCGCCATTCTGATATATTGCAGCGCCGGGTCCGGTTTTTATTCAATTAATGGGGGAGAAACAAAAAACATTTCTACGGGACAGCTTACGGTTATTCCCCCCGACACGCCCCATAAATACGGCGCATCCGAAACAAATCCCTGGAGTATATTTTGGGTTCACTTCCGGGGTAGTCTTTTCCGGCCCTGGCATACAATTGTTTCTCAATATGTCCCCATCACGGTATCCGATGCTTTTGGTGAAAAAACAAGAGAACTATTCCGCCAATGTTTTACCCTGTTGAAAACCCACTGGAAGAATGAGGAATATTTTTATATGTGCCAGTTGGTGGGAACGATCCTCGGCATGACCTTATGCGCCGGTAAGGAATCGGAGATCCAGCTTACCACCGCCAGCAGCCTTGGCCTGAAGGATGCCATGGTTTTTATGAGGAAACATCTCCACGAGGTGATTACCCTGGACGATTTGACCAAAGCGTCGCGGTTCAGTCCTTCCCATCTGCATAATCTGTTCAGGAACGCGACCGGTCATGCTCCCATAGAATATTTCCTGCGTATTAAAATGCAGGCCGCCTCCCAGGACCTCTACTTTTCCGATTTGCCGGTTAAAGATATTGCCACCGCATACGGCATTGAAGATCCCTATTACTTTTCACGGCTTTTCAAGAAAATTATGGGCGTTTCCCCCGTGAAATACCGATCCCAGGTTAGAGGATGAGCCCCGGCAGGGATGAACCAGCCCCTTGACTTAATCTTTACGTTAACATCTACAATAGGGCCGTTATCAAATATAAGGAGAGTCATCGTATGAAAACCATCAATCTTGGTTCATCGGGTTTACAGGTCCCGGCTATCGCCGTGGGCTGTATGCGGATCAACACCATCGGAAAGGCGGAGGCCGAAAAGCTCGTCAAAACCGCGGTAGACGGGGGGGCCGTTTTCTTCGACCATGCCGATGTTTACGGGGACGGGGCCTGCGAAGAAATCTTCGCCGAAGCCATAGGGATGAAGGCCGGTATCCGGGAAAAGATCATCCTCCAGTCCAAGTGCGGCATCCGCCGGGGGGTCGCCTTCGACTTTTCAAAGGCCCATATCCTCAGCGCGGTGGAGGGCATCCTGAAACGGCTCAAGACCGATTATCTGGATGTGCTTCTGCTCCACCGGCCCGATCTGCTGGTAGAACCCGGGGAAGTGGCCGAGGCCTTTGGCATCCTCCACAGCAGCGGCAAGGTCCGAAACTTCGGGGTCTCCAATCAAAACCCCATGCAGATCCGGCTGCTGCAAAAATTCGTCAAGCAGCCTATTGTGGCCAACCAGCTTCAGCTTAGTATTACCAACGCCAACATGATCTCCCAGGGCCTCCATGTGAACATGGCGGACGACGCCGCGGTAAACCGGGACGGGAGCATCCTGGACTTCTGCCGCCTCAAGGATATCACCATCCAACCCTGGTCTCCCTTCCAATATGGCTTTTTTGAGGGGGTTTTCCTGGGAAACAGCAAGTTCCCCAAACTCAACGCCAAGATCGACGAAATCGCGGGGAAGTATTCGGTGTCTAATACCACCATTGCCCTGGCCTGGCTCCTGCGGCATCCCGCCAAATTCCAGCCCGTCACGGGGACCATGAATGTGGGCCGCCTCAAGGACTGCATCAAGGCTGCGGATATTGTGCTTTCCCGGGAAGAATGGTATGAGATATACCTGGCGGCGGGAAATATCCTGCCCTAAGGCGAAAGCAACGGAGGAGGATCGGGATGCTGGGACCGGTGGTAAATGCGGTGGTGATTGTGGTATGCGCCCTGGCGGGCTCCTTTCTTATCCGGGGTATCCCCGAACGGTTTGAGGAGATCCTCAAGAAAGCCATCGGTCTTTCTATTATATACGTCGGAATCCGGGGGGCCCTGGAGAATGAACGGGTCCTCCTCCTTATCATGAGCATGGTGGGGGGCGCAATCCTGGGGGAGCTTATCAATATTGACAGGCAGATGAACCGCTTCGGCGCATGGGCCGAAAAACGGCTGGGCATGAGCGGCGGCAGTTTCTCCAAGGGTTTTGTCTCCGCCAGCATCCTCTTCTGTACCGGCTCCATGGCCATCGTGGGGTCCATGCAAAGCGGCCTTTTGGGGAACCACGAAACCCTCTTCGCCAAATCCATCCTGGACGGTTCCATCTCGGTGGTCTTTGCCGCGTCCATGGGTATTGGGGTGGTCTTCTCCGCCCTGCCGGTCCTTCTCTACCAGGGGGCCATAGCCCTGGCATCCATGGCGATCAAGGACTTCCTGAGCCCCGACATCATCCGGGAAATGTCCTCCGTGGGAAACCTCCTGGTGGCGGCCATTGGCTTCAACTTCCTCGGGGTTAAAGAAATCAGGGTGGCGAACCTCATCCCCGCGATTTTTATCCCCTGGGTATATATGGGGATAGAAAAGCTGCTGACATAGCGTCCTTCCGCATGGTTGGCAGAAAGGCCGGCGCGGGAAACTCCGGGCGGCTTACCGTATAGGGGCCCCCGGAACCGCCCGGAAGTTCAAGATGATGGGCCTACCCATCAGGGCAGATTGCCATTTACCGCGTATCCGGTGTTTTTCGCTTATTCTCAATGGTGGCCGCATAGAAGGAGTTGAGGAGCCCCAAAAAGGCGGAGAGGGAAAACAGGACTTCGATCCCCGTTACCTTCCAGATCCAGCCCCCCATAAGGGCGATGAATATGCTGATCACATGGTTTACCGAGATCCCCGTAGACAGGGTGGCGGTAATTTCCTCCGGGCTGGAGGCTATATCCTGGACATAGATGTTGCTGGCCATGCTGGCCAGGGAGATAATGGAATCCAGTACAAAGTTGACGCAGACCACTATAAAGGCAACCCGGGGAGGGAAAAGCCGGTGGGCAAAGCCGTATAAAAGACAGACCAGGATCAATATAAGGGTATCCGTAACCATGATGAATTTATAGCCCAATTTATCGATAAGCCGCCCCATGAAGGGGCTAATGATGATGCCGAACAGGGCGCAGATCGCCAGGAGCAGAGAAATAATGGAAGTATCCGCCCCGTACTGGAGAATGAGTACATAGGGGGCAAAGGTAAGGAATATCTGCTTCCGGGCGCCATAAAAGACCTCCAGCATATAGTACTTAAAAAACTTCCGGGCAAAATAAAAACGCCGCCGGGGGCCCTTGATCGTGGATTCCCGCAGGGCAAGGGAGATCAGAAAGGCCCCCAGCAAGAGGGCCGCGGCTATGGCAAACACGGCCTTGAACCGAACCACATCGGTCCGGCCAAAGCCAAGGCGGGAAAAGACAAAAAACAGGGCCGTGACCACCACAAAACCCGCGATATTTCCCACGTTGTTGATGGCGCTGGTGATCCCCAGGGAAGCGCCCCCCTTGCCGCCGGCGGCCAAATCCAGGGAAATGGTGCTTTTGACCGGCATGATGATATGTTCCCCGGTGCTAAAAACCACCATAAAGAGGACCACGATAAATTTCCCGCTGCCGCTTAAAAGGAGGCCCGCAATCCCGGCGGCCATAATCCCTACCCCGATCTTAAAAATCCGGCTTTCGGAAAAACGGTACATCCAGGCCAGGATCAACACCACCAGGAGCCCCGGAGTTTCCCGGAAAAACTCCACGATTCCCCGCTCAAAGGCGGTGATCCGGACAATTTCCGCCAGGTAATTATCCTGAATTCCCCGGTACAGACCGTAAGAAATACCCGAAAGAACCATCACCAGGAGAAAACGGGCCACCTTAGCGTCGGCTCGATAGATGCCATGTAAAGGATTACGCAGGATCGTCATTTGTGTACTATAGCGCTTTTTTATCGGAAAAAGATACCCCGCAGGCAGGGCAGCCCAGGGCACCAGCAATTATATACCGATTACATTATTTACCCTATCCAGATCAATATTAATCCCTAAAACATCAATATTTTTAATACCGCCAAGTACATCCCTTTCACCTTTAAACACTCCGTTAGTCAATACATACCCTAGTAATTCTTTATTCTCAAGATCAATCATCCAATACTCCCTAACACCGGATACTTCATACTTGGACTGTTTAAGGGACATCTCAAACAAACTATTAGACGGAGACAAAACCTCAACAACAAAATCAGGGGCTCCGTTAATGCTATTTTTACCTATTTTATTTTTGTCACAAACAACAAACACATCGGGTTGTACTATAGTATCATCCGAACCATCTTCCTCATAAAACAACCTTACATCCATAGGAGATACAAAGGGCCTACAGGGCTTACCATTCAAAGCATTATACAACTGACCAACAACCTCCATAACAACCATCTGATGAATAGATGACGGAGAAGACATCATATAGAGTTCTCCGTCTATAACTTCATAACGGTTATTATCGTCTATTTCGATATAGTCATTGTAGGTAAAAAGAGAATCGAGTTTCCTTGCTTCATAATAGGTATATTCCGGTTCCATACCCTGATATTAACCCCGCCGGACGAAATCTACAAGGCCCCACTCCCCACTCTCTCCCCTCCCTCCTGGCAAAAAGACAAAAAAAATCTTAATATAAATTTGGTTATGCCGATAAAAAAGAGTACACCTGTAAACAGAGCCCCGGGAGTTTGTTGCACTTCGTGCTTAAAATACTATTGCAATAGGCTGCCAGGCTCGGTTATGGGATGTTATTTTATTGGTATAACGGAGGGGACCATTTTGGCATATTCAAAAGCATTATCCGCATACAGGGAAACCAGGATCAAGACCGCCAGCCAGGGGCAGCTTATTATCATGCTCTACGACGAGGCGGTAAAACAATTGGACCATGGCCTGGAACTGCTGGAACTCAATACGGCGGGGAAAAAAGACCCCGGCAGGATCGAACAAATCAGTAAAGCCATTCTAAAAACCCAGGAAATCATCACCGAATTGATGGTATCCCTGGATTTTGAACAGGGAGGGGAGATAGCCAGGAACCTTTTCTCCCTCTATACCTGGTTTAACCAGGAGCTGCTGGAGGCCAATATAGGCCAGGACCCGCGGCGTATTGCCGATATTCGGAATATGCTCAACGAGCTCCGGGGCGCATGGAACGAAATTGCCGCCAAACATTCCGCAGAAGGGGTAGACAGGCCTTCTACGGGCGTTAATATCGCCGGATAGGGGGGACTATGGCTGCGGCGCTTGCGGAAAAGGCCGAACAGGGGATTTCGCCGGAAGAAGTTATCCGGCGGGTCGCCGTTCTAAAGCGCTTTCGGGAACTATTAAAGGCCCAACGGGACCGTTTTCGGGAATACCTGGAGGTTCTGGATAAGCAAAAGGATGTCATAGAGCAGGGCAAAGCGGAGGACCTTATCTCCCATGTCGAATTGGAAGAAAAGATCGTGGCGGATATTTTTTCCATCCAGAAGGTCATCGATCCCCTGGAAGACATGTACCGGAGCTTCTATCCGGACGGCGCAGCCCATGGCGCAGCACGGCCCCAGGGTCCCGGCCTCCTGCGGGACGGTTCCGATGTTCCGGACCTCAAATCCGCGCTGGAGGGGCTTAAGCGGGAAGCGGTGATCCGGTCCGAAAGGAACAAGGAACTCCTCTCTAAACGGATGGCGGAGCTTCGCTCGGAGATAAAAAGCCTCCGGGGAAATCCCTATGCGGCCCGGCGCTCGGTATACGGCGGGGAGGATTCGGCCTCGCTGATTGACATAAAGGGATAAGTAGGGCTGTAATACAGTACTGTGGTACCACTACAAAATTCCAGTACAAAACCCCCGGCCGGCGGGCCCCCGGCGCCTCTCTACCTTATAGACGCCTATGGGCTTATTTACCGGTCTTATTTTGCCTTTCTTAGCCGCCCCCTGCGGAATTCCCGGGGCCAAAACATCTCAGCCCTCTTCGGTTTTGCCCGGACCCTGATAAGCCTTTTGGATGAGGGCGCCCCCGGCGCGGACGGGGAGGGCAAGGTTCTTCCCACCCTTCAAAAACCCCTCCGGCTGGCGGCGGTTTTTGACTCCCCCACCCCCACGTTCCGGCACCGGCAATATCCCCAGTACAAGGCCACCCGGCAGAAGGCCCCGGAGGATCTCCACGCCCAGGTACCCCTGGTGGAAGAGACCCTACACGCCCTGGGCATCCCGATCCTGCGGGTTGACGGTTATGAGGCGGACGACATCATCGCCACCTTGGCAAAAAAATGCCGGGATCAGGGCCGCCAGTGCTATATCCTTTCCTCCGATAAGGATCTGCTCCAACTGGTGGGGGCCGGGACCTACCAGCTCCGGCCCATGAAGTCCTCCAAAACCGGGGCCCCCGGGTCCCCGGGCACGGAGGCCGGCCCCAGGGGAAACAGCCCCTATGAGCTGGTAGGCCCCGGGGAGGTAAAGGCCGAATGGGGGGTCCTCCCCGGCAAGGTCCTGGATCTCCTCTCCCTTATTGGGGATAGTTCCGACAATGTGCCCGGAGTTAAGGGGGTGGGAGAAAAAACCGCGGTCAAGCTCATGGCCCGTTACGGTTCCCTGGACGGGATCTATAAAAACCTGGCAGGGGTCGAAGGGGCGGTGGGAAAGAAGCTGGCGGAAGGCAAAGAAAGCGCCTACCTGGCCCAATCTCTCATCGCCCTAAAATACGAGGTTCCCCTGGGAATCAAAGATATTGATGAACTTTCCGTAGAGGCCCTGGATCGTTCCGCGGGGGCGCGGGTCCTCCTTAGGGAGGGGATCCGCCAGAGCGCGGCCGCCCTGGACGGCGCCTCTGTGGAAAACGGCTCTGCTTTCGAGGCCCCAGCCGGCGGCCCTGCCGGCGGCCCTGCCGTCGGCCTTGCCGGCGGGGAAAAAGCTCCAACGGCCTTGCCGGAGGCCAGGCCGCCGGACCCGGCCCTTCTGGGGGCAGGAACCTACAGGACCATTCTGGAATTCTCCGAGCTGGAAAGCCTGCTCTCCCAGGCCCGGCGTTCGGGCCTTTTAGCCCTGGACTTTGAGACCGATTCCCTGGACGCCTGGAATGCCCGGCCCATCGGCCTGTCCCTGGCCCTGCGGCCCAGGGAAGCGGTCTATGTGCCGGTGGCGGCCCACCGGGGGATTGACGACGCCCACCCGGAGCCCGCCCCCTTTATCGATCCCGCCAAGGTCCGGGAGGCCCTGGCGCCCCTCCTGGCGGACCCGGCCATGACCATCGCCGCCCATAATGCCAAGTACGACTACAAAGTTTCCCGGGGCTGGGGACTGCCCCGGTGGGGCTGCAAAATTTGGGATACCATGGTCGCCGCCTGGGTGGATGACCCGGAACGGAACAACTACTCCCTGGATTCCCTGGCGGGCTTTCACTTTGGATACACCGCCCTGGCCTATAACGCCATAGTCCCCAAGGGCAGCGCCTTCGATGTGGTTTCCCTGGAAACCGCCACCCGCTATTCCGCGGAAGATGCGGACCTTACCCTGCGGATGAAACAATACCTGGAGGACCGGCTTAAAAAAACCGGTTCCCTGGGGCTTTTCCTGGATTTGGAGATGCCCCTGCTCCCCATCCTGGCGGAAATGGAAGGGGCGGGGATAAAGATTGAACGGAAGATCCTCAAGGACTACGGGGTGGAGCTTCTGGAAGAGCTGAACCAGATCCAGGAGGAAACCTATAAAACCGTGGGCCATGAATTCAACCTGGCCTCTACCAAACAGCTCCAGGAGGTACTCTTTACCGAGCGGAAGCTCCGGCCGGGGAAAAAAACCAAGACCGGTTATTCTACCGATGTGGCGGTCCTGGAAGAACTGGCCCAGGAGGACGCCGTGCCCGCCCTTATCCTGCGCCACCGGACCCTGGCCAAGCTGAAATCCACCTATGTGGACACCCTGGCGGACCTGGAGGGGCCCGACGGCCGGCTCCATACCAACTTTATCCAGACCGGTACCGCCACGGGGCGGCTTTCCAGCCGGGAACCCAACCTTCAGAATATCCCCATCCGGGATGAGGAGGGCCGCCGGATCCGGGAGGCCTTTGTCGCCGAGCCGGGGAATCTGCTCATCTCCGCGGATTACAGCCAGATTGAGCTGGTGGTCCTGACCCATCTTTCCCAGGACGAAAACCTCATCGCCGCTTTCCGGGAAGGCAAGGATGTCCATGCCCGGACCGCGGCCCTCATCTTTGGAATAGACGAGGAGGAGGTCCGGCCCGATCAGCGGCGGATCGCCAAGACCATCAACTTTGGGGTCATGTACGGCATGAGCGCCTTCCGGCTGGCCAATGAACTGAGGATAAGCCGCACCGATGCGGCATCTTTTATCGAGGCCTATTTCAGAACCTATGCGGGGATCCGCCGCTATATTGATGAACTCATCAAAAAGACCGAAGAAACCGGCTATGCCTCGACAATCCTGGGCCGCCGCCGGTATATTCCGGCCATCAACTCCCGGAACAAGACCGAGAAGGCCGCCGCCGAACGGGTGGCGGTAAACACCCCCATCCAGGGCTCTGCGGCGGATATAGTCAAAACCGCCATGCTGAATCTGGACAAGGCCCTGTGTTTTTCGGGGAGCCCCGCCCGGCTTCTCCTGCAGGTCCACGACGAGCTTATCCTGGAGGTCCCCAGGGCCCAGGCTCCGGCGGCAGTTAAGATGGTCCGGGAAGAAATGGAAAACGCCGTAAGCCTCACGGTGCCCCTCCGGGTCAGCGTGGAAACCGGCCGCCGCTGGGGCGATTTTCATTAGGGGGTAAAATCCATGCCCCCATCGAAGGCAAAACGAAAAATCATCGGCCTTACGGGAACCTATTGTGCGGGAAAAAACTATATCGCCCGGCTTCTGGAAGCGCGGGGTTTTGATACGCTGGATGTGGACAAACTGGGACACCGGGTTATCGAGGCCGAAAGGGAGGCCATTCTTAAACGTTTCGGCAATTCCCTGCTGAGGCAGGACGGGACCATAGACCGCCGGGCCCTGGGGCAGCGGGTCTTCGGGAAGCCCGGGGAACTGGCGGCCCTGCAAGAAATAGTCCATCCCGGGGCAAACCGTATGACCAGCGAATGGATCCGGGGGGGGGAAAGGCCGGGGGTAATCAATGCGGCGCTGCTCCACCGGTCCCCGGTCTTTGGGGACCTTGATTTTATCATCCTGGTCCGGGCGCCGGTCCTGACCCGGCTTTTCCGGGCCTGGAAACGGGACCGGCTTCCCCTGGGGCAGCTTATCCGGCGGTTCAGAAGCCAGAAAAAATTCATTTCTCAATATTTAAACGGAAAGGCCGATATTTATACCATAGATAACAGGGGATGTTTTGATTTTTGCGCGTCCCTGTACCGGCGGGGTTTGGAGAATCGGATAGATGAGATTCTCTCCCTAAGGGGAATGGTTCTTTAATTCGGGGATAATTGATATGGAAAAGAAAAAATTACTGCTCGTGGCAGTTTCGGTGGGCGTTTTTCTCGTTATTGTTATAGGGGCTTCTATACTGATCTTTACGCCGAGGAACACCCTGCCCGGACCGGCTGAGGCTTCGATAGTAAAACCGCCTGTTCCGGCGGAAACGCCTGCCGCAAGGGCCCTTGAAAATCAGGCCCAAGAGCCCGTATCGGTGGACGCCGCGGATATGGTCAAGAATGCCGAAGACCTTCAGGGCCTGCAAACCCCGCCGGCGGCCACGGCAATACAGGAAAATGTGTTCTATATTTATGGAGAAAACCCGAATCAGGCGGTAACCGTGGAAAGAACGGGGGATAGCGGCGCCCAACTGGTCATCGAGGTGCCCAAGCCGTCTACCGCGGCGGTCCCCGACGTGCCCGCGGCGCCCCTCAAACCCGCAAGCGTCGTTGCCGCCGTTCCGGCCCGGCGGGAAACCGCCCCTCCGGCAGCGGCCAGCCGGACCCCTCCGGCCGGCGCCGCCAAGCCCGCCCCCGCGCCGGCTCAAACAAAACTCTACGACGATTATTGGGTGCAGACCGGCTCATTTTCAACCAAGGCCCGGGCGGATGGGGTCAAGGAGACCCTGGCATCCAAGGGAATCGGCTCGGTCATAGAAAACCGCGAGGTGGAGGGCAAAACCTTCTACCGGGTACGGGTCGGCCCCTATACCTCCAAAAACGAGGCGGATTACTGGCTCTCCCTTATCAGGTCCATCAACGGCTTTGAAGACAGCCAGGTCTGGAAGAGCCAGTCACGACGATAAGGGGCGCGCCGGGACCCGGACAACTCCCGGCAGGGGCCTAAAGGACTTGAACGAAAAATATTTAAAGGGATGAATATCCAGGGCATTGGGGAACCAGCCGTCCAATTCATTGGTATCTACGATGTTTAGGGCGGGACTGTAGAAAATAGGCAGTACGGTCCCCCGATCCAGGAGCAGCCTTTCCGCCTCCGCCAGGGTTTCCCAGCGTTTTTCCCCCTCTTCGAACATGGATTTTTCCATCAAGTCTTCATAATCGGTGTCATCGTACCGGGCATCGTTGAGGTTGGAATCCTTGCGCCACATATGCAGGAAGGTATAGGGGTCCGCAAAATCCCCGATCCAGGTCGAAAAGCCTACCCCGTAATCGTTGCGTTTTAGGGCCTCAAAATACTGCCCGTCGGGAACCACGTCGATTTTAACCGGCACCCCCAACTCTTCCATCCAGGTGGCGGCCATAAGGCCCCCAATCCGGGCGGCCTCCATGGACGGGGTAAGGCGGATCACCAACTCCGGCAGCCCCGCGCCTTCGGGATACCCCGCTTCGGCCAAAAGCCGTTTCGCCTCCCCCGGATCGCTAACATCCAGCCCTTCAATTTCAGGGTACCCCGGTATGGGGTAGATGAGGGTCTTGGCCGGAAGGTAATACCCCTCCCGGATCTGCTCCCAGGGCAAGACCAGGGAAAGGGCCCGCCGGACCCGGTAATCGTTCCAGGGCTTTTCCGCGGACCGGATAAAATAATAATGGGTTGCAAACATGGCGTTTACCGTGATGCCGCTGCGATCCGTCAGGGTTTCGAGATTCACCACCCCGGAAATCCACCGGGCCTCCCCGGAATTCCAAAGGGCCGACGCTTCGTCCCCGTCTTCGGTATACCGGAGGATGATCTTTTTTAAAGCCACCCGGGAAACATCCCAATAGACTTCATTCCTTGCCAGAACCATGCGCTCTTCTTCGTTTTCCACGATATAAAAGGGTCCGTTGGAGACCGGCGGCCGGGAGGACCAATCCTCCACGGCCAACATGGAGGGATGGATGGGGCTAAAGGAATGGTGGCAGAGCATACTGGGGAAAAAAGAAGCGGGAGAGGTCAAACGCACCACCAGCGTTTTTTCACCCACGGCCTCAATGCCAACCCTGGCGGGGTCCGTCTGTCTTCCCAGCCGGTAATCCCGGGCGCCTTCTATAATATCAAAAAGGGATGAATAGGGAGATCCCCCGGCAGGGTCCAGCAGCGAAATCCAGGCGGAGCGGAAATCCTCCGCCCGCACAGGGTCGCCGTTCCAATACCGCGCCTGCTCCCGGATGGTAAAGGTCCATTGCCTTTTATCCTCCGAGGTCTTCCATTCACTGGCCAGCGCGGGAATGGGCTCCATGGTAAAGGGATGGTAGGAAAAAAGCCCCTCGTAGAGGGCGGTAAAAAGCTGGGCCTCGCTGGCGAGGTAGGACTTACGGAAATCCAGTTCCGGCTCCCCCTTGGAAACCGCCACCGTCAGCTCCTCCCGGTTCAGGACCTCCGGGCGGGTTTCGGCAAAATCGGGGCCGCCTTCCTCATTATCATCAAGGGGGCCTTTGCCGGGACCCTGATCCGCTATGGCAGGCGGGGCCTCCTCCGGGACGGCTGTTTTAGAACCGGAAAGGGAGGCGCAGGAAATGAGCCCCAGGATGAGGACCGGAAAAACCATCGATACCAAGGTCCTGTAAGCGGATCTTTTCATATAATTTCTCCCCTAGACCCCGGAATTAATACCCAGCCGTTTGAGTTGTTCTTCTTCTTCTTTCTGGGCGCTGAATTCATGGCGTCTCTGATTGGCCTTGACTATGGCGTTCTTTATGGTTGCCAGCTCCGGTTTTATCCCCTTAACCTTGTCCCGGTCTTCCCTGCCGGCCTGGGCCTTAAAGAATTCATCCAGCGCGGAGAGGATCTTATGCAGGGTCTGTACTTCCCGGATGTTTCTTTCCAGCAGCCCCAAAAGCTGCTTTTCGTCCATGGCCTCCAGCCTGGCCGCGGCGGCGCCCCGGGAACCCAGGGTCATAAGGATCCGGGCCTTATGTACCATATCGCTGTGAAAATTATTAAAATTCACCTGCTCCTTGACAGGAATACCCTTGACCGGATCCAGATATTCAACTTCATAAATGACCGGCTCCGGTTCCTTTTTTATGATCTGCTGCATAAGCTGCCGCAGTTTATCCCAAAAGCCATTTTTCTGGCTTTCCAAAAGGATCTTATTCTCCTCCAGCTTGGGCTCAATTTCGACAAGGGCGGCCCCGGTGGAACCTATGGCATTGAGCCCTTCAATGAGGATCGCTTTAAATGAAACCGCGGGTTTAGCGATTACCGGTTTATTCTCGGGAATCGCAAGCTGTTTAAGTATGTTTTGCTGCAGGCCGGGCCCTGCCTTGGAATAATCTTCCTTAAGAATCTCTTCTACCAGGTCGGGATAAAAGGGTTTACCCGGCATAAGGGCGGCAAATT
>JAISOR010000140.1 GCA_031275535.1 Treponema sp.
ATAGTCCGTTACCTGGGCGCGGAGCCCGTTTTTGTGGATACGGCCCCCGGTTCTTTCCACATGGACCCCCGGGCCCTGGAAGCGGCCCTGGACCGTTTATCCCGGAACCAGCCCGCCTATGTCAGGGGGAACCAGGGCTTAGGGCCCCGGGGAAGGCCCCGGGCGGTGATCCCCGTCCATTACGGCGGCCTCCCCTGCGATATGGGGGCCATCATGGAAATCGCCGGGCGCTGCGGCCTCCCGGTCATTGAGGACGCGGCCCATTCCTTTCCCTCCCGGACCGCGGAGGGCCCCTGGGCGGGGACCATTGGCCAGGCGGGGGTCTTTTCTTTTTACGCCACCAAGACCATAACCACCGGAGAGGGCGGCATGGTCGTATGCCGGGACCGGGCCCTGGCGGACCATATATCGGTGATGCGATCCCACGGCATTGACCGGACGGTGTGGAACCGGTATACCGACCGCAAGGCCTCCTGGTACTACGAAGTGGTTGAAGCGGGATATAAGTACAATATCCCCGATATTCTGGCCGCCCTGGGCAGGGTGCAGCTTTCCCGGGCCATGGACCTGCTGGAAATGCGGCGGCGGATCGCCGCGATGTACGACGCGGCCTTTGCGGGGGATCCCCGTTTTTCCCTGCCCCCCACCGGGCCGGGGGACGCCCGGCATCTTTATCCCCTGCAATTCAACCTTGAAAAGCTTTCCCTTTCCAGGGATACTATTATTGAAAAACTCCGAAACCGGGGGATCGGGGTTTCGGTACATTTTATTCCCCTCCATATTATGCCCTATTATAAAAAGCGGCAGAACCTGAGCCCCGGTGATTTCCCCGAATCGCTCAAGCGTTTTGAGCGGGTTGTTTCCCTGCCCATCTGGCCGGGGATGGGGGAATCCCAGGTGGAACGGGTTATTGCCGAAGTTAAGGCCGCAGCCCTGTTAAAGCCCCAGCCGGGGGTAGGATAAAAATTGAAGGATAGCGCCGGGTTTGTTTCGGATATTTTTTTGCGATCCTCCCTCTTTGGATTGACCATCCGGTCTCCCATAGCCAAAGGCCGTTTACGGTCTATTGAGGCCCCCCGGATGCCGAATTCCTATATCCTGATCCAGGCAAAGGACATTCCCGGAAAAAACCAACTGGAGGATTTTTCCCTGCCGGTGCTGGCCGGGGAAAGGCTGTCCTATATCGGCGAACCGGTGGCCCTCCTTATCGGGCCCGACGAGGCGAAGCTCGAAGAATACGCGGCCCTCTGCAAGGTGCTGGTTGATGAGGAGTATCCGGTTTTTTCCGGCGCCCTTCCCCCGGATGCGGTTTTGGCAAAACGGACCCTTAGCCTGGGAAACCCGGAAAGGGCCTTTGAGAACGCGGCCGCCATTATAGAGGGCTCCTATAAAACGGGCGTCCAGGAACACTGGTACCCGGAACCGGTGGGCGCCGTGGCGGTCCCCGCCGGGGATAAGGCGGGGCCGCAAAAAACCGGCGACCTCATCCTCATCCATACCGCTACCCAGTGGCCCTTCCATGTCCGAAAATCGGTGGCGGGGGTCCTCAAGGTTGACGCCGGCAGGATCGTGGTGGAGCCCTCCCTTATAGGAATCCACCTGGATGGAAAGATCTGGTATCCCTCCCTGGTGGCCTGCCATGCCGCGCTGGGGGCCCTTATCTCCGGGAAACCGGTAAAGATCATCCTGACCAGGGAAGAGGATTTCCGGTATACCCCCAAACGCAACGGCGCCGAAATTCATGTATCCAGCGCCATGGGAAGCAAGGGGGAGATCCTGGGGACCGAAGTACGGGCCGCCGCCTTTTTGGGCGCCCATGGGGTCTTTACGGATGAAATCCTGGACCGGACCTGTCTGGGGGCCCTGGGAATCTACAAACACCCCAATCTAAGCCTCCACGGACAGGCATGGAGAACCAATATCCCCCCCGGAGGGCCCCTGGCGGGGTTTGGATTAGCCCAGGGCTTCTTTGCCATGGAACGGCATGTTTCCCACATTGCGGACACCCTGAAACAGGATCCCATGGAATGGCGGAAAAACCACATGGTGGGCCGGAACGGGTCTTTAGCCATCGGCATGGGCCTGAAAGAGCATATCCCCCTGGAAGAATTACTGGACACCGCGGCGGCCATGAGCGACTATCGCCGGAAATGGGCCTCCTACGAGCTGCTCCGGGATTACCACAGAACCAGGCCGGGGTTTGGGGAGAACGATACCCTCCGGGGAATCGGCATCGCCGCCGCGTATCAGGGCAGCGGGTTCCTGTATAATGGAAGCGACAAGGGGATCTACTGGGTGGAATTAAGCATGGAAAAGGACGGTTCCCTGGAAATCAGGACCAGTATGGTTTCCTCCAATGATGAGCATACCTATATTTGGCGGCGCCTTGCCGCGGAGCTGCTCTCCGTGGAGATTGGCCTGATCCGGGTGCCGGCGAACAATACCGCCAGGGTTCCCGATTCCGGGCCCTCGAGCCTCTCCCGGAATGTGACGGTGATCACCAAACTGGTGGAAAGGGCCTGTCTGGCCATCCGGAAGCAGCGGTTCCGGGACCCCCTGCCTATTAGGGTCCGCCGTTCCTATCATCCCCTTAAAGCTCCGGGCTGGGATGGACGGCCCTATGATCAGAACGTCCTAAGCCATTTAAGCTGGGGCGCCGCGGTGGTGGAGGTTGAGATAGACCCCGTAGAGTATACCCCCAGGATCCGGGGCGCCTGGCTTGGGGTGGACGGGGGCAAGATCCTCTCCGAAGCCCGGGCCCGGAGATCCCTGAAATTTTCGATTATCCAGGCCCTGGGCTGGGCCTCCAGGGAAAACCTGGCCTATGAGGAGGGACAGATCCCCCTCAAGTACATCTACGACTACAATATTCCCAGCCCCCAGGACATACCGCCCATATACATCGATTTTCTCTGGACCGATACGGCAAACCCCAAGGGTATTGGGGAACTTCCCTTTAACTGCATCCCCGCGGCCTATGTGCAGGCGGTGTCCCAGGCCATGGATCATCATTTTGAGAAGATCCCCCTTACCTCAAAGGATGTATGGGAGGCGGGAAAACTCAAGGAACAGGAGAAGGTGCTATGACCATAGGATTTATTCTCAATGGCGAAGATATGGTTATCAAAACCGATGCGGAACGCCGGCTGGTGGATATCTTACGGGGAACCTATAAGCTCCTGGGGGCCAAGACCGGCTGTTTAACCGGGGTCTGCGGCGTCTGTGCGGTCATTTTTAACGGCAAGGTGACCTCCTCCTGCCTTATCCCCGCGTTTCGGATCCGGGGAAGCGAGATTATAACGATTGAGGGCTTCTCCCAAACCGATGAGTACCAGGATATTATCGCCGGGTTTTCCCAGGCAGGGGTGGAAAACTGCGGCTACTGCGATACCGGGAAGATCCTGGCCGTGGAGGCCCTGCTTGCGAAAACCCCCCGGCCCCCCCGGGAGGCTATTCTTGCGGCCTTTACCGGTATAAAATGCCGCTGCACCGAGCCCGACAGCCTGGTGGAGGGGACCCTGGCCACGGCGGATATCAGACAGCGGAGACTCTATGGACGCTCCGTATAATCAGATATTTTTCCCCCAGACCCTGCCGGAATTATTCAGCGCCTGGACCCGCTTCCCCAACGCCGTCCCCTTTGCGGGGGGAGGCGAGCTGCTGCGGAACCAGGGAAAGCCGATCCTGAGCCTTCCTCGGAACATCCTCTCCCTGGACGGGCTGGATGAAATACGCCGCATTACCAGAACGGAACGGTACCTTGAGATAGGAGCCATGGTAAGGATAAACGAGATTATCCATCTGGGTAAGATCGTTCCGGCGGCCCTTACCCGGAGTCTCGAGGGCATTGCCAGCCCCCAGGCCCGCAGCCTGATTACCATAGGGGGAAATATCTGCAATCCCCGCCGCCGCCTGGACGCTTCGGCGCCCATGGCGGCCCTGGACGCCCGGTATGAATTACGGACCGCCGCGGCCCTCCGGTGGATCTCCGCGTCCCGTTTTTCTTCCCTCCCCGGCCCCCTGGCCCTGAATCCCCAGGAACTCCTTACCCGGATCCGCATCCCCCTGGAACAGTGGAATTACACCCTATACCGGAAGCTGCGGGATCCCCATGCCGATGACCGTCTGGAGGGGGGGGCCGTTTTTATTGCCCGGATACAGAAAAATATCCTGACCGATGTGCGGATGGTATTTGCCGGGGAAGCCATCCTGCGGGATAAGTACAGTGAAACCAGCCTTTCGGGAAAGCATCTCCCCCTGGACAGAAGGGAGGCCCTGCAATTTGTCGATCTGTGGAAATCCTACCTTTCCGCCATTGAAACCGTCGACCCCCTGCTGCGGGCCAAGCTCCTTAATTTTATAGAAACCGCCATCCTCGGCCTTACGGATTGAAGAAAGTTTGGGGAGTGACAAGAGAAGAGATTAACCACTAACTACACGAACGACACGAACTTGTTGTTTGGTATATCATTCCTACCTTGTTTTCTTATATCCAAGAGAATTCAGGTAAAAATCAAGGTTATCAAACTAAAAGTTCATGGTGTTGGTGAGGTATTCGTGGTAAAATTTCTTCCCTTTTCATTCTTCCTTATTCGTGCTATCATTCTCCGTCCGTCCTGGGCGGAAAATCGAATGGAAGGAGATACAAAGCAATGACCTATCCTGCGTCCTTTACCCCCCCCCCATGCACTTCTAAGTAAATTTCTCTTTTTACCCTTAATACTTCTCTGCTTTTTCTTTGCCGCCTGCCCCAACCCCGCGGGCGATCCGCCGGTCACGCAGTACACCATCACCTTTGATAGTCACGGCGGCTCCGCAGTGGCCGCACTTACCGCGGCGGAAGGCGCGGCAGTCGCAAAGCCCGCGGACCCAACCCGCTCTGGCTATACCTTTACCGGCTGGTACAGTGCGGAAACCGGCGGCACGGCCTACTCCTGGCCCCACACCCTCTCCGCCGATGTAACCATGCATGCCCAGTGGCTGGCCGAGGGCGAAACCCCGCCCACCCAGTACACCCTTACCTTTGACAGCCACGGCGGCTCCGCAGTGGCCGCGCTTACCGCGGCGGAAGGCGCTGCGGTCGCAAAGCCCGCGGACCCAACCCGCTCTGGTTATACCTTTACCGGCTGGTACAGTGCGGCAAGCGGCGGCACGGCCTACTCCTGGCCCCACGCCCTCTCCGCCAGCCTAACCATGCACGCCCAATGGCAGGTCCTTGCCTACACCATCACCTACAATCTGAACGGTGGAACCAACAATGCCGCGAACCCGGCAGCCTACACCATCGAAAGCGCCGCCATTACCCTGGCAGCCCCCGCCCGTAACGGCTACACCTTTGGCGGCTGGTACGGCTACGAGGACCTTACCGGAACCGCGGTTACCGCTATCCCCGCGGGCAGCACGGGCAATAAAACCTTCTGGGCCAAGTGGACCCTCAGTACCACCGCCCAGGGCATCACCCTGACCATTGATGACTTTATTGACCCCGCCGGCGGCGCGGTTCCGGATACGGTCATTACCCTACGCAAATCCGGCGCACCGGAAACCAAAACCCTACACATCAGCGGTTCCGATGACGATACCCAGGCCGCCTGGTACGTCGGGATTGTGCAGATCCATACCGGCAGCAGCGTAACCCTGAACGCGGCCAGCCTGAGCCTGGGGACCCATACCCTGCGGGTTAGCGTCGAATACGGCGGGGTACGACATTCCAAAGAAATCACCCTTAGGGTGGAAGACTAAAGGAGGCAGATGATGAAAACCATGAAACAAGCGATAGTATTCCTGGCCGGCCTGGCCGCGCTGGCCCTGCTGGCCGCGGGCTGCTCCATGCCCACGCTGGACACGCCGGACACGCCGGAAAAATCCGCGGCCCAGGCCGGGGTCCTCCGGGTCAGCCTGGGCGGGAGCGCGGCCCGTACCCTGCTGCCCGAGCCCTACGCGGCCGGTTCCCTCCACTATACCCTGACCTTTACCGCCGCGGGCGGCCCTGCCCTAACTGAGGGCAAGGGGCCGGAAACCGGGACTATCGGCATTGGCGATACCGCCGGGGACTTTACCCTGGTCGTGGGAACCTGGGACCTTGTAGTAAAGGGCTTTGCTTCCGATACTGATGCGGACGACCCCGCCAAGGCCCTGGTAAGCGGCAGCAAAAGCGGCATCGTCATTTCCGCTTCTGCGGGGGCGTCAATAAGCGTGGCCCTGACACCGGACATAAGCAAACTCACCCAGGCCGCCACGGGATACCTAGCCTACAACATCACGTTCCCCGCGGTCGTTACCAAGGCAAGCCTTACTATCTACAACGAAGACGGCGTCACGCTGACCACCCTGGCCGGCGGACAGTCCAACCCCATCGACCTGAAAGCCGCGGGTCCGGGAACCCTCACCCTTCCTTCCGGGGTCTACAACCTGGAGTTACGCTTCTACATGGCGGGCAGGGCCGCGGTAAAGGGGCTGACCGCCCACATCTACGACGGCCTGGTTACCAGGGCGGAAGATGATTTTGGGGAAGCGGACTTCGCCGAATACGCCGTGAAGGCCATTACGGCCTTTGCGCTGGATGACGGAACCAATCCCCCCTACAAGGGCAGTATTAACCACGGGACCCAGACCATTACCGTGTTCCTGCCCCAGGGTACGGATCTCAGCGGCACCGGGTTGACCGCGGCCATGACCCACACCGGGCTTACCGTGAGCCCCGATCCCGCCGGAGAACAGTACTACACCACCGGCCATGTCTACACCGTAACCCTGGAGGACGGCGCGGAGATAGCCTACACCGTAAGGGTAAGTACCAACGTGGTAAACACCGTGGCGGAATTGGCAATCCTGCTGTCCGGCGCTTCAGGCGGGGACAGCCCCGCCGATCCTATCCCGGTCAAGATAGCCGTGGACCTGGCGGACGGAACCAACGGCTGGGCGGCCATACTAAACGCCATTGACACGGCGAATACCTACGTGGCCCTGGACCTTTCGGAGTGTACCATGGGAGGCACGACGGAGGTTGACCCCGGCTCGGCCAACGCCGGCAAAGACAAGATCGTATCCCTGGTCCTGCCCGATGCGGCAACCAGCATCAAGGCGGGAAATGACTCCGGTCCAACCTTCCGGTACTTTTCCAGCCTTGAAAACATCGAGGGCCGCAGCATCACCGCCGTTGACGAGTACGCTTTCCGGAACTGCGACGCCCTGGAAACGGTGAACCTCCCGGAGGCCACGGACATCGGCCAGTACGCCTTCGAGAACTGCGACGCCCTGAAAACGGTGAGCCTCCCGAAGGCCCAGCTCATCCAATTTCACGCTTTCTATCAATGCGCCGCCCTGGAAACGGTGTACCTCCCGAAGGTTCTGACCATCGACAGTCAGGCCTTCCGGGGCTGCTACGCCCTGAAAACGGTGTACCTCCCGGAGGTTCTGACCATGGACGGACACCCCTTCGCGGGATGCGCCGCCTTGGAAGAGGTGAGCCTCCCGAAGGCCCGGACCATCGGCCAGGGCGCCTTCCAGGACTGCAACGCCCTGAAAACGGTGAGCCTCCCGGTGGCCCAGACCATCGGCAACTGGGCCTTCGAGAACTGCGCCCTGAAAACGGTGATCCTGGGCAGTACGGCTCCCACCCTGGGGCCGGAGATATTCCTGACTATTTTCAATTCCATCACCGTCACCGTCAAGGTTCCTTCCGGAGCGACCGGCTACGGGACCGTGCCGGGAACCTACACCGGCTCCGACACCACCGGCAACTGGGGCAACGCGTTCCGGGGCATGGGATGGGACGGGACCAGTTACGGCGCCGGTTATCCGAATTCTAATATCACGCTTTCCATCGAGGAAATAACGCCATAGGAAAGGTACGCCCCTCCGCAGTGCCGGGGCGTACTGCTAAGTTACGGGGGCGTACCTTTAACTTAAAACAGCGTACATCCCTTACGGATGTCCCCGCCCGTAACCGGGGATAATCCGTGGAGTTTCGCGGTTACAAAGTATGCCCCGTTTCCAAATTCGACGCCCGGATTATGCGAGGCCCCCCCTCTTGCCCCTGTGTAAGGAATGACCGGTACGGGAGAAAAGTACCGGTCCTTTCATTTGGCGTATCCCGGATAGAGAGTAAATGCTTTCGCCCTGCGTGGTTAGTAGTAATTCCGAATTTAAAATCCCTTGCTAACGAATATGAGGAAACGTATTGAAAAGCACATCGTTCAATCTGAAAAACGATGAAACAAGCCTTTAAGTTTCCTTTTTTGTATGGGTACTGAGCTTGTTTCATCGTTTTTTACCATAAAGAACCATCTTAAAAACCAGTATTTCCCCAAAAGGAGAAAGATAAAACGGCCCGGACGGGTTATCTCAAAGCGGACACTTGACCGAAGCCCCGCAGGGGCAAGCGTGGCTGCTTTGAGATGTTCTGTCCGGGCCATTTTTTCGTTTCAAATTCGGAATTACTGCGTGGTTAATTGCTTCCCTTGATTTTTTTTCCCCTACATGCTATGTTGTTCAATATATGAACAAACATGCGGTATCGTAGAGCGAGTTTCGGCCGCCTATGCCCTATCGGATGTGCCGATTACTCGTCTTTTTTCGGAGAGCCGGTCTCCGAAGGGTGTTATTTTTATCATGAATAACGAATCCATAGATACCGAATATGCTATTCTGGAAAATATATACGACTTCTCCGAACAGGAACTGCCCCTGCGCCAGCGGGATATGGCCCAGATTGCGGGGACTTCCCTGGGGATGACCAATTCCATCCTGAAACGGCTTGTCAGAAAGGGATGGATAACCGTGCAGAAGCTGAACAGCCGTAAAATACAGTACGCCATAACCCTGGACGGCATGAACGAGATAATCCACCGCAGTTACTATTATTTTAAACGGACCATCCGAAACGTGGTTTTTTATAAAGAAAAAATTGATGAGGCCATATACGGGGCAAAGCGGAAGAATTTTACCACCGTCCTGCTCATCGGGGTCAGCGATCTTGATTTCATCGTGGAACACGCCTGCCACCGCCATGGAATGACCTTTCTTAAAGTCGTGGATGCGGATATAGCCAGGGAGGCCCTGGGGGAGGCGACCCTGGCGGTTTATGCCGAAACTATTCCGCCTGCGAAGGTGGAGGGGAAAAAAAACGCCCTCTATTTAGCCCGGATGGTGATTGGAAAACCGGCGGGAAAAACCGGCGGGGACCGGAAGGATGGGCCCCCGCGGAGCAGGGTTCCGGGGTATCAATAGGATGAACAGCACGATGAAGGGGGAATACTCCTTTACCTTTGGGAACGCCGTTTCCCGGGTTCATATCCGGGAAGAGGTTCCTCCCCTCGATACCATCCTGCAGGATATGGCCGTCCCCGGGGCCGGAACTACCGGCGTGGTCCTGGTATGCGATACCCATACGGAGTACCTGGCCCGGATCTGTATGGGAGAGCGGGCCCTTCCCCTCTGTACCCTTGCTCCGGGAGAAACGGAAAAGTCCTGGGCTTCGGTGGAGCGGGTCCTGACCGCCGCCAAAGGGGGGGGCCTTGGGAGGGACGGCCTCTTTGTCGGCATTGGCGGGGGGGTTATAAGCGATCTCAGCGCCTTTGCCGCATCCGTATACATGCGGGGGGCCCGGCTCTGCCTCATCTCCACCACCCTGCTGGGCATGGTGGACGCCGCGGTGGGGGGTAAGACGGGGTTTGATCTCCTGGGTATGAAGAACCTGGTGGGGACCTTCTACCCCGCGGCCCATATCTATATGCCCCTGGGGAGCCTTAAGACCCTGCCGGAGTATGAGTGGAAGTCCGGCATGGCGGAGCTTATCAAGACCGCCGTCCTGGATACCGGGGAAATCCTGGGGCTGCTTGAATCCATGGCCGGGGACCATCGGCGGGAAGCCCTGTTTGACCTGGTATGCCGTTCCGTATCCGTCAAGGGCCGGATCGTGGAGGCGGACCCCAGGGAAACCGGAACCGAACGGGCCCTGCTCAACCTGGGGCATACCTTTGCCCATGCGCTGGAGTCAAGCGCGGGGCTGGGCCGTCTTTCCCACGGCGAGGCGGTAGCCTGGGGCATGGTCCGTTCCTGCGAGCTGGGCCTTGCCCTGGGCATTACCCCCCCGGCCCGGGCCCGGAAGATCATCGCCCTTATCCACGCATACGGCTACGAAACCCTGGCGCCCCACCCCCTTATGAAGGACAGCCTGGCTTTTATGCAGGCCCTGGGGGGGGATAAAAAGAAAAGAGCGGGAAAACTCATGTTTGTAGTTCCCGCCGCGGAAGGGGCGGCTCTGGTTTCCGGAGATCGCATCCCGCCGCGGCTTTTAGAAAATATCATTACCGGAGAAAAAAAATTGTGAAATTAAAAAATCTATTTCTTGTGCTTATGTTATGCATGATCAATTCCCTTGTTTTTGGGGAAGAGCCGCTTCTTGGGGAAGAAGCGCCTTTGGAGCCCCCGGAGGCCGGGGTTTCCCCCCAGGACATTGAAGCCGATGGATCCCAAATAGTTTACTATATCAGAGATATCGAGTTTGACAGTACGGGCCGGACCCGTCCCTTTGCCCTGCTGAGGATGGGCGAATTGAGATCAGGGGAACGTATTACCGGGAAGGACGCCCTGGACGCCTATATCGACAGAAAAACCCAGCTCTTACATAATCAGCGGGTCTTGGCCGAAGTCCTCATTGAGGTCATCCTTGGGGAAGCGGAAGAGCCGGGCCTTGTACCGGCGGACCTCTTGATCCATACCAAAGATACCTGGAACATGATTATCCTCCCCTGGTTTGAATATGATTCCAATACGGGATGGGAATTAAGCCTTAAAGCCAGGGACTATAACTTTTTGGGTACCATGAGTCCCCTGCGGATCGATTTTGGCTATAAGAGGGATGAACATGATGAGTCGTCCTTCTTTCTCAAGGCGGATTCCGATGTCCCCTTCAAATTCTTAGGATACAACTGGACCCTCAATTTTGATAATGATTTTGCCTGGACCTACAATGAACCTTTCTATTACAAAAACATTACCGGCCTTTCCATGGATCTACCCTTTAGAATGACGACCTTTACCTTTGGGGCCGAACAGGGTTTTGTCTTAAATGAAAAAAACGAGGATCAAAGTATTATCGCCGAAGAGGGGGAATTCTTTCCCCAGGCCTGGTATATGTACAGCGAGGTCTATACCCTGTGGAAAATTCCCACGGGAATTAGGGTGGGCGCCTTTGGAGAACTCACCTATACCCCCAAGCTGGCGGAAAAGATCAATTACCGCCCCGGGGGGGAAATAGGCAGCGCCCGGCGCGGATTCCAGGCGGCTTTTAGCCATACCCTGGGATTTGGCCGGATAGACTGGGCCGGGAATTTCCGCAGCGGCCTGGAAGCGGCGGTGGAGAATGCCAATACCTTTAATTTTACCAAGGTAGAATGGAACAGGGATATTTCCGCAAGGATCCTGGGCCACCTGCCCGTATCTTCCTTTTTTGGAATATCGGGAAGGATGCAGTATAAATACTGGTTTGATAAGCCCTACGATAAGGCGGGAGATGTCCTTAGGGGCATCAGGAACGATGTCATATCCGCGGATTCCATGGCCTCGTTGAACATGGATTTTCCCCTCCGGGTAATACACTTTGTGCCCTCCCAGTGGTTAAATAATTCCAAGCTCCGGTTTTTTGATTTTGAACAGCATTGGTCTCCCTTTGTGGACCTGGCCCTGGTTAAACATGCCGGGGAGGGCTTTGATTTTTCCGCTAAAAACATCTACGCCGCGGGCGGTCTGGAAATTATCACCTATCCGTATTTTATGCGGAGCTTCTATATCCGCGTTAGCTTTGGGGTTAATTTAAAGGAACTATTCAAGGCAAAGGGCATCCCCGGCGGGGCTAACCGGGAAATTTATCTCGGCATGGGCCACCACTATTAGAACAGGGAAGAACCATGGCTAACATTACGGTAATCGGCACAGGGTATGTGGGCCTGGTCTCCGGGGCCTGTCTGGCGGA